>JAYVTP010000172.1:0-7399 GCA_043788685.1 Pseudolysobacter sp.
TGGCCAATCTGGCCAACGCCCAGTTGACTGCCAGTGCCATTTACCAGGGTAACAGCCCGGAGCTGTTCGGTGCCGTGCCGCTAGGCAATACCAGCACTATCACCCGCACGATTTCCCGCAGCAGCGGCTCTTCCGTAGGTGCCGCGACCAAGATTTCGTTAGCCGCCACAGGCGCCGGTTACACGATTACCGGCGGCACCTGTCTCGCCAGCCCCACTCTCTATCCGCCATCACCTGCGGATAGCTGCACCGTGACGATGGCTTTCGCGCCACCGGCCTTGGGCGCCGCCTCGGGCAATCTCGCCATCGATTGCACCATCGTCGGGCTAGTCGGCGGCATCACCGTGAACTGCGATTCCCCGCCGCCGCCAAAACCTGGCACACGCGCCGTGTTGGCCACGACGAATATCGCGCTGCAGGGCACTGGCATCGCGGGCACTCCGGCATCGCTGCCCACTGCAGGAAGGTTCGGCTTGAGCATGCTGGCGTTGTTGCTGTTCGGTTTTGCGCTGCGCTCGATGCGGCGCCGCCCGCAAGTTTGAGTTGAAATGATTGGCGCCGCTTTCTGCTGACGCGAAAGTCCACATGATTCACGCCCCGGCATGTCGGGGCTTTTTTTTGTGATGCGTGATTGAAATTTTTTCTGTTGCGATGCCACGCCAGATGCATGCAACCTGCCATGCGTCGGCACTTGCCGTACACTCTTGCATTGTTTCGCGTGCAGCCTGCGCGCGTTGCTGCCATGAATCCTGATCGATGAATATCCAATCCGCATTACGCCCGAAACCCGTGTTATTGCTGATCCTTGACGGCTGGGGCCAGCGCGACGATCCGCAAAATAATGCGATCGCGCAGGCGAACTGTCCGCACTGGCGCGAGCTGCTCGCGACCTATCCGCATACGCTCGTGAACACGCATGGTTTGCACGTCGGACTGCCAGACGGACAGATGGGAAATTCCGAAGTCGGGCACATGAATATCGGCGCTGGCCGCCTCGTTTATCAGGATCTCACGCGCATCAATGCTGCCATTGTTGATGGCAGTTTCTACACCAATCCCGCGCTGCTTGGCGCATGTGCTGCGGTTGAAAATAGCCAACACACACTGCATGTTTTTGGCCTGCTGTCACCGGGTGGCGTGCACAGTCAGGAAGAGCATATTTTGGCGATGATCGATCTCGCCGCACGCGCCAATGTTGCGCGCATCGCCGTGCATGTTTTTCTCGATGGCCGCGATACGCCGCCGCGCAGCGCCGAGGCGAGCCTGCACAAATTGCAGGCGAAATGCGATGCCACGCGGGGCGCATTTGTCGCGACTGTGAGCGGGCGTTATTACGCGATGGATCGCGACCAACGCTGGAATCGCGTGCAGCTTGCCTACGATGCGATCGCCGCAGCGCAATCGCCGCAGCACGCCGACAGCGCCATTGATGCATTGCACGCCGCGTACGCGCGCAACGAGAACGACGAGTTCGTCAAACCGACCGTCATCAAGAACGGCGCGCGCATCGATGACGGTGATGCGATCGTGTTCATGAACTATCGCTCGGATCGCGCACGCGAACTCAGCCAGGTTTTTGTCGCGCCGAATTTCAAAGGCTTCCTACGTTCGCGCGCGATCAAGCTCGCCGCGTTTGTCACGCTGACCGAATACAGCGTCGACCTGCCGGTGACCGGCATCGCGTTCGGGCCGCAGTCGATGCACAACACGCTGCCGGAATATCTCGCCGGTTTGGGCCTGAAACAATTGCACATCGCCGAGACCGAAAAGTTTGCGCATGTCACGTTCTTTTTTGCCGGTGGACGCGAGCCGCCTTTCCCCGGCGAACAACGCATTCTGATTCCCAGCCCGAAGGTCGCCACCTACGATCTGCAGCCGGAGATGAGCTGCCCCGAGCTCACCGAAAAACTGGTCGCGGCCATCCACGGCGGCGAGTTCGATTTTATCGTCTGCAATATCGCCAACCCGGATATGGTTGGCCACAGCGGCATCCTCGCCGCCGCGATCAAGGCGGTCGAGGCGGTCGATGTTGCGCTCGGCAAACTCACCGCGGCGATCCTCGCCGTCGGCGGCGAAATGCTGATCACCGCGGATCACGGCAATCTCGAACAGATGGTCGATGCCAATCATCAGCCGCACACGCAACACACCGTCGGCCCGGTGCCGCTGGTGTATGTCGGACGCCGCGCCACGCTCAAACCGGGTGCGCTGCGCGACCTCGCCCCGACCGTGCTCGGCCTCATGAATTTGCCGCAGCCGCCGGAAATGACCGGGCAGAATCTCGTGCAGTTGCGCTACTGAAGCGGCGTTCGCGCGTGTCTGTCTTTTGCATTCGGTTGCTCATCGCGCTGCTGCTGGCCTGCGGTATTTGCACGGCTTATGCCGCCGATGACGAAGCGGGCAAACATGCAAATCAGGAGGTCGACGCCAAGCAGAAACTCGATCAGGTGCGTGGCGAAATCAAGAAAATCAGCGACACGCTTAAGGCTACGCAAGCGCAGCGCGACGATACGACCAAGGCGGTGCGCGAGCAGGAATTGAAAATCGCCGCGGCGGCAAAAGAGCTGCGCGAGCTCGATGCAAAAATCCTCGCGCAAGGCGGCGAACTCGGCAAACTCGAAACTCAGCGCAGCGCGCTCAATGAAAAACTCAAGGCCCAGCGCGATGCGCTCGCGGCGCTGCTGCGCTCGGCGTATGCGCTTGGCCAGAACGAAGAATTGAAATTGCTGCTGGCGCAGGACGACATCGACAAGCTCGCGCGCGTGCTGGCCTATCACCATTATTTCGAGCGCGCGCGCGTCGAGAAAATCGAAGGTCTGCTGCAGGATTTGCAACAGCTCGCCGACGTGCAGACGGCCATCGAAAAGCAGACCGAGGCGTTGAAAGTTTCACGTACCGCGCGTGCCGATGATGCGACCAAATTGCAGCAGGATCGCACTGAACGCGAGAAATTCCTGACCGAACTGGATGCCACGCTGAAGGACGAGCAGAGCCGCTTGAACGCGCTTGGCAAGGATGAGAAAGGTGTGCTCGACCTGCTCGAAAAGCTGCGCGATATTTTTGCCGACATCCCGAAACAACTCGCCGGTGCCGAGCCGTTCGCCGAGCTCAAGGGCAAGCTGGTCTGGCCGGTGCGCGGCAAGATCGGGGCGGCGTTCGGCGCCAATGATGACAACGGTCGCGGCAGTCACGGCATCGTGATCGCGGCAAGCACCGGCGCCGAAGTCCACGCCGTATCGCACGGCCGCATTGCCTACGCCGACTGGTTGCGCGGCTTCGGCCTGCTGCTGATCGTCGATCACGGCGATGGCTATCTCAGCCTCTACGGCTACAACGAATCCTTGCTCAAGGACGTCGGCGACTGGGTCAACGCCAACGAAGTCATCGCCACCGCTGGCAGCAGCGGCGGACGCAAAACTCCGGGCGTGTATTTCGAGCTGCGTTATCAGGGCAAGCCGATGGATCCGCGCGGCTGGCTGAGCGCGGCGACGCATTAGCGTTATTCGAGGTGTGCTTCAAAGCATCGTAAATATTGACGCCGTGATTGCAGTTCGCTGGCTATAATCCATGTCGTTGCTCTGGAGAATCCCAATGCTGTTTCGCTTTACGTTCGCTGTTTTTCTTGGCTTGACGACATTGCTGGCGCAAGCCGACGAAAAATCGACGCCGGTCGCCGCGGCTGCCGATACAAAACTGCCGCTCAAAGTGGCGTCCAAAGATGGCGTCAGCCTTGAGGATATCCGCCTGTTCACCACCGTGTTCAATCTGGTCAAGCAGGCGTATGTCGAGCCGGTGGATGACAAGACCTTGATGCAGGCGGCGATCCACGGCCTGCTCGCCGGGCTCGATCCGCATAGCGAATATCTCGAGTCCAAGGCGATGGAGGAACTCAGCGAGGATACCAACGGATCGTATGTTGGCCTCGGTGTGGAAGTAATGGCGAGCGAAGGTGCGCTGCGCGTGATCGCGCCGATCGACGACACCCCAGCGGCGCGCGCGGGCATCAAGCCCGGCGACATCATCTTACGCGTCGATGGCAAGCTCATCACTTCGGAGAACGCCACTCAGGCGGTCGACATGTTGCGTGGCAAGGCCGGCAGCGAAATCGTGCTGAGCGTGCTGCACGAAGGCGCGAGCGCGCCGCTCGAAATCAAACTCGTGCGCGAAACGATTCGCGTCGCGAGCGTGCGCGGTCGCATGCTCGATCCCGGTTACATGTATTTGCGCGTCGCGCAGTTTCAGTCTGATACCGGCGCCGAACTCAAGCGCATCGTCGCCCAGCTCAAGCAGAAGAATGGCATGCCGCGCGGCGCGATCCTCGACCTGCGCAGCAACCCGGGCGGCTTGCTGACCGCTGCCGTGGAAATCAGCGACGCGTTCCTCGACGACGGCGTGATCGTCACCACCAAGGGGCGATTGAAAGAAGCCGACTTGAGTTTCAGCGCCACTCCGGGCGATGTGCTCGCTGGCGTGCCGCTGGTAGTGCTGGTGGATAACGGCACGGCATCGGCCGCAGAGATCGTTTCGGGCGCGCTCAAGGATCATGGCCGCGCGCTGATCATGGGCCGGCGCACGTTCGGCAAGGGCTCGGTGCAGACCGTATTGCCGCTGGACGAATCGCATGCCGTAAAACTCACCACGGCACGCTATTACACGCCGAACGGCACGTCGATCCAGGGCACCGGCATCGTGCCCGATATCGAACTCGCCGATCTCAAGCTGACTGCGCGCAATGCGCCGACCGCGCTGATTTCCGGCGAGCGTGATCTGCCGCGCCACCTGAAAGGCGATCAGGAAAAACCCGAGGTGGCGAAACCCGGCGATGCCGCACAAGCCGCGCGTGATCAGCTCGACGACTACGCGCTGGGCGAGGCGCTGAACGTGCTCAAGAGCATGGCGTTCCAGCGCAAGCCAGCGATTCCTGCTGCTGCAGCAATAACCGAGAAAAAGGGTTAGGTATCTCAAATGCCACAGCTGCAACGATCTGTCGCCACCCTTCGCGTTTCTGGAGATGACCTTGCGCCCGACGAAATCTCCACACTACTCGGTTCCCAGCCGTCGCACGCCCAACGAAAGGACCAAGAGTTTCTGAGCAAGTCTCCGAGCGGCGTGCGTGTCGCCAAATTTGGTCTATGGCGGCTAGAGGCTGCCGACACGGAGCCTGAAGATCTGAATGCCCAAGTGTCAGAACTACTTGGTCGCCTGACACAAAACCTTGAGGTCTGGCGCGAACTTTCACGGCGGTTTGAGGTTGATCTTTTTTGCGGCTGGTTCATGGGTGGCGGTAATGAGGGGGTCGCAATCTCGCCGCAAACACTCCTCTCACTCGGCGAGCGCAACGTCGAGCTGTCACTTGACATTTTTGGCCCAGATACAGATGCCTAACTCTTCGAGCGAACCCGGCTACGGCGATCGGCTTGAGCCAAACGTTAGGCCGTCCAAGTAATCTCAGCGTAAACAGAAGGAGCAGTTATGGAAAATTCCAAGCGTCGATTGCTCTGGCACGGCATGCTGCTTTTTCTGCTCGGTCTACTCACTGGTTTTGTCGAACAGAAGTTCAATAATCCGCGCATGGGGCTTGCCGCACACCTGGAGGGGGTGATGAACGGAACCTTCCTTGTGGTGTTGGGCGCGGTCTGGATCGAGGTGAGGGCCGGACCTCGGTTGAAGCGTGTGGCGTACTGGAGTGCGCTGTATGGCACTTATGTCAATTGGGCAGTGACCACGCTGGCGGCGATTTTTGGAACAGCCGCCTTGTCTCCGCTTACCGCGGCAGGCCATAGCGCCCAGCCTTGGCAAGAAGGCATGGTGATGTTCGGCTTCAGCAGCGTCGGGGTAGCGATGGTGCTTTCTTCCGTCCTGGTGCTCTGGGGGTTGCGACAACGCGCGGTATCGTGAGTATCGAGGTGCTTGCTCGACTGAGTTTCGCGCGCAACAAGCGCTGTGAGTTAATTGCGCAATCGCCGCGCAATCGCGCCGCGTGACATCCACGCCAGCGCGATGCCAATCGCAAAACCGGCGATGTGCGTCCACCACACGACGGTGCCGAATGCCGGGCCGACGTAGGTGAACAACAACTGCAGCACGATCCAGAATCCGATCAGTAGCGACGCCGGAATACGCACGAATTCGAGGAACAGTCCGAGCGGCAATACCAATCCGAGTCGTGCGCGCGGGAACAGTTCGACATACGCCCCGACGATCGCCGAGACCGCGCCGCTGGAGCCGATGATCGGCACGTTGGCACTCGCCAAGGTGAGTGCGCCGACCAGATTGGCGAGTGCGCCGCCGAGCAAAAACAACGTAAGGAATCGATACGCGCCGAGCGTGCGTTCCGCCGACAAACCGAAGATCATCAGGAACAGCAAGTTGCCGGTCAGATGCATCCAGTCGGCATGGATGAACAGAGAAGTGACCAGGCGTAGCGGGCGCAGTTCGATGAGCTGACGCAGCCACGGCACGCTGGTATCGAACAACGTCGCCGGCACAGTGCCCCAGCGCCGCAGCAGTTGCACTCGTTCATCCGGCGCAGCACTGGCCAGCCATAAAAATACCAGCACGCAAAGCAGAATGATGAGAATAGTCGCCCACGGCGGATGTGCGCGATGGCGGGTATCGACGCGGACGAACATTGCTCAGATGCCGGTGCGCGGCACGGAGAAGATTTTTCCCTGGAATTCGAGCACGATATCGGTCGGGCGAATCTCGCGCACGGTGACGCCGCCTTCGATGCT
The DNA here is from genome assembly GCA_043788685.1 of Pseudolysobacter sp. Classification (GTDB taxonomy): domain Bacteria; phylum Pseudomonadota; class Gammaproteobacteria; order Xanthomonadales; family Rhodanobacteraceae; genus Pseudolysobacter. The sequence continues at coordinate 6,735 of JAYVTP010000172.1, forward strand.
GTCGCCTTCACCCTGATGCACGTTGTTGACCACGATAAAGCGCTGCGCCGGATCGACCGCGTACACATGCATGCTGATCTTGATCGCAGGTAAATCCTTGCGTACCGGGAACGGCAATTCGTAATACGCCTGGATGGGTTTTGCATCGGGGTTCGCTGCAACGGCGGGTGCAGGCACTCGGTTGTTATCCGGCCCGGCTGGCGTTGCGGGCAAAGGTGCGACTGGCGTTACAGGTGCAACTGACGTGGTCGTTGGCGCTGCAGGTTGTAGCGCTGTTTTCGGTGCAGCCGCGACCGCCGCCGCCGGTGCGGCAATCGGTGTAGCGGCAAGTGCCGGCGCTTTCGGCGCGATGGTGGGAGCGGCAGCAGGTTTCTTCCCGCCGAATACCAGCGAGGACGGCGCTGCCGCGCTGGCTACCGGCGGCGTAATCGCTGCTGCGGGTGTAGTTGTCGGCGTTACCGCAGCAACGCCGGCTGAGTTGGCGGTCTGCGTGCGATTGCTGAGCGCTGGTAATGCTGTTGCAGGCGCCGGTTGCGCGCCCGCGACAACCGCTGCTTTGGAGCGGTGCGAGTGTTTGTATTTGTTGAACTGCCACAAGCCAATCAATGCCACTAGCACGATCGCAGCCACGATATACGGCAGCATATTGCGCCGCGGGCGGGTCG
>JAYVTP010000173.1:0-2120 GCA_043788685.1 Pseudolysobacter sp.
TGATCGGCCTCGGCCAGCACCAGCATTCGCACGCGTTCGATGACCTCGTGGATGTTGATCGGTGCGAGGTTCGTGGCACCGTCGGCACGCAGCAGGCGATCCGCCAAGCCGGTCAGTCGATCCGCTTCGGCGATGATGATTTCGGCGAGCTTCGCCAGCTCCACATTGCCGCTCAAATGTCGCGCCAGCAACTGCGCCGCACCACGCACGCCGGCCAGCGGATTTTTTACTTCATGCGCCAGGCCACGCAACGATGCCGACAGCCGCGCATCGGGCACGGTTTCCTCCACGCTCGCCAGCGCATGCACTTCGAGCAGCACGCCCGCGCTGACCGGCCCGAGGCTGACATCGGCCCGAAACTGATGCCCCGCATGCATGCCGAGCAGACAATTGCGCAGTCGCAACAGGCGCTGCTCGTCGATCGCACGCTGCGCTGCTTCGGCGAGGAATTCGGCATCGGGACTCAGCACCAGCAAAGTCGCGCCGAGGTAACGCATGCCGGCCAGACCGAGCGATTCGATCAACGCCGGATTCAGATACACGAGGCGCAAATCCGCATCGAGCAACGCGACACCAGTCGCGAGTTGCGCAACTTTCGGTTCCATGCACGCGGCGGATGGCGGCGCTGGCAGATTGGCAGGGTGAGTCATCACCGCACCAGTTTAGTGCATCGTGTCGTTGGCTGCCGATCGCGGTCAGTCGCCCGTTCGCGATCATCGCAGCGTCCGATAATGGACGTTCTCATTGCCGCCGCGAATACGCGCGCCAGTGAAAACAACAGCTTGTGCCTTATTCGTGGCTTGGCACGCTCCCTGCTCTTGCAAGCCATGGACATTGCCCGCCCCGAACTGAAAAAACGCAAACGTCGCCGCCAGTACATCATCAGCGCAGCTATTGTTGCCGCCCTCGCCAGCGCCAGCATCGGGCTGTATGCGCTTGGCCCGGCGGTGGCGGCGGTCGAGCGCAGCAGCGTGCTGATCGATACCGTCAAGCGCGGCGAACTGCTGCGCGAAGTGCGCGGCCCCGGCACGCTGGTGCCGAAGGAAATTCGCTGGATTGCCGCCGAAACTGCGGCGCGTATCGAGCACATCGTGGTGCGCCCCGGTGCGACGGTGCAGGCCGATACGGTGATCCTTGAACTGAGTAACCCCGAGGTCGAAGGGCAGTTGCTGGCCGCGCGCGCCGCCGTCACGGCGGCGCAGGCCGATCTCGCCGCCAAGCGCACCGATCTGAAATCCAAACTGCTCGACGAACAATCCGCACTGGCACTCGCACGTAGCAGTTATGAGATCGCGCGGATGCAGGCCGAGGCAGAAAAAGTCATCGCCGATAAAGGCGTGATCGCCGCCGTGCAATACAAAAAAAGCCTGGTAATGCTGGAGCAACTCAAGGATCGCGTATTGATCGAAGAGCAGCGCGTGATCGAATTCGGCCACAACATCAGCGCGCAGATCGCCGCGGAACAAGCGCGCCTCGATCAGCTCGTCGGCGCGTGCAATCTGCGCCAGCGCCAGGCCGATGCGCTGCATTTGCGCGCGGGTATCGCCGGCGTGTTGCAACAGGTGCCGGTGGAGGAAGGCCAACAGGTTGTGGCCGGCACCAATCTAGCGCGCGTGGCGCGTCCGAACGAGCTACGCGCGCAACTGCACATCGCCGAAACCCAGGCCAAGGACATCGTGCTCGGCCAGCCGGTAAAAGTGGATACGCGCAACGGCGTGGTCGAAGGCAAGGTCGTGCGCGTCGATCCCGCCGTGCAGAACGGCACGGTGCAGGTGGATGTTGACCTGATGGGTGCGCTGCCGGCCGGCGCGCGCCCCGATCTTTCGGTCGACGGTACGATCGAAATCGATCGCCTGCCGGATGTACTTTTTGTCGGTCGTCCGGCGTTCGGCCAGCCTGATTCGGAGGTACGCATGTTTCGTCTCGATGCAGCCACCGGCATCGCCGCGCGCGTGCCGGTGCGCTTGGGCAAAAGTTCGGTCAACCTGATCGAAATCCTGCAAGGCCTGCGCGTCGGCGATCAGGTGATTCTGTCCGATACCAGCGCGTACGATCAGCACGATCGCATCCGTCTGAAATGAGATGGGAGCGCATGAAATTTTTTCCGATGGCTTGCTCGT
>JAYVTP010000174.1:0-13326 GCA_043788685.1 Pseudolysobacter sp.
GCAATTCAGGATCAGGGTCGGTGCTTCGCTGAACGGGTCGAGCACGGCGCTGTCCGGATCGGGCATCAGCACCATGTCCGATTCGTTGATGCCTTTCCAGCCGGCGATGGACGAACCATCGAACATCTTGCCTTCCTCGAACAGCGCATCGTCGGCGGCATGCGCCGGGAACGTCACGTGGTGCTGCTTGCCCAGCATATCGGCAAAACGCAGATCGACGAACTCCACGTTGTGCTCTTGGATCAGCTTTTGAACATTGGCGGCGGACATAAACGGGCTCCTGAGTGAGTAAATAAGAAAGGTTGAGCCTCGTTATAGCAACCGCCATGCCAGTTATTATTCCCACGTAAAAACAATAGCTTGATGAAAAATTATTTACCCAGATCGGGTTGGCACCGCCGCTCTGCTCCGCGATGGTGCGTTTCGAGTGCTGCGCTGCACCAAAACCGTGCGCGGGACGCTTGGATTACGTTTGCGTCGCGAGATTGCACTCGTAATAGCTACGCGTCGGCCGATCATCCCGCTACCATACGCAACCGATTTCGGCGTGCGACTAGAACGACATCGTCGCTAAAATCCGCCGCGCCTTTCATCCATCAAGAGCCAACGCCGTGAATACTTTTCTGACCGATATCCTGCTGGGCGTGATCGAAGGCATCACCGAATTCCTGCCGATTTCCAGCACCGGACATTTACTGATCGCCGAACACTGGCTGGCGCCGCGCTCCGAGTTGTTCAACGTGGTGATTCAGGCCGGCGCGATCCTCGCCGTCACGGCGATTTACTGGCAGCGCATCTGGCAGTTGCTGACCGGCTGGCGCGAACCGGCGCAGCGCGATTACCTGCTGAAGTTGTTCGTCGCCTTTCTGATTACCTCGGCACTTGGCTTCATCGTCGTCAGCGTGCTCAAGTTCAAACTACCCGAAGCGCTGGCACCGGTGGCTTGGGCGTTATTGATCGGCGGTGTGTGGATGCTGATTGCCGAACGGCTCGCCGCGGATCAGCCGGATCGTCAGGCAATTACGTGGCGCGTGGCGATTCTGGTCGGCCTCGCGCAAATCGTCGCGGGCATATTTCCGGGCACTTCGCGCTCGGCCGCGACAATTTTTGTCGCCATGCTCGCGGGCACCAGCAATCGCGCCGCGGCAACGGAATTTGCGTTTCTGGTCGGCATTCCGACGATGTACGCCGCGAGCGCGTACGAACTGTTGAAATGCTACAAGGCAGGCTTGCTGGCGAACGAAAACTGGAGCAGCGTCGGTGTCGCGTTTGTGGTATCGACGATCACCGCGTTCATCGCCGTGAAGTGGCTGCTCGGTTACATCCGCAGTCATCGTTTCACGGCGTTCGCGGTTTATCGCATCGTGCTCGGCGCAGGTTTGCTGATGGCATTGGCGACCGGCATCGCCTGACAACGACGCCTGATTCGCTCAACCGCCGCGCAATGAAAACTCGCGATTGAAGTCACCGATCGCCGCGACCAGATCAGTGACCGCGATACGTTCGACTTCGGTCAGATACGGATTCCAGCTATCGAGAATCAGCACGACGCGCGTGCTCTGACTGCGATTCCACGCCTCGTGTTCGAAGGTGTCGTCGAACGTGACACAGCGACCTTCCTGCCACGCATGCTCCTCGCCACCAACACGGATTGCGCAATCCTCGGGCACGATCAACGGCAGATGCGTGACCAGGCGCGTGTTGGTCACGCCGTGATGCGGCAGGATGTGCGTGCCGGGCGTGAGCACCGAAAAACAGATCTCGGGCGCGTGCTCGCGGATGCGTACGATCGGTAACGCATCAATCACGGCGGCAGTCACCGGCGCGCGCGCGCAATTGGCCTCGTTGCGCTCGCCGTGACGATAGAAGAAAAATGCATCCCAAGCTGGCGCGCCCTGTGTACCGCGCAGATACGCATCGCCCTCGGCGGGTGTTTGCATGCCGAGAAACGGCTGCATGAGATTTTGTTGTTGCAGCAAGCCATACAGTTCGGCGCGAATGGCGTCGGTGTGTTTTTCAAGTTTGTCCTGCCACGGAAAAAGTTCGCGCGCGAAATACGCTTGTGTCGGCAGACCCGGAAAATACAAAAACTTCGGCCGTTGCCTGACATCGGCATAACTCGTCGGCAAGTCGCCGAGATAAGTCGCCAGGCAAATCTCGATGCGACGCATCGCCTCGGCATCATGGCGCTGACGCAACGGCTGCAACACCAGCGAAAAAATCTCGTGGCGCTGTCGGTTCACAAAGTCCATCGCGTGCATGACGGTCTTGCGCAACGCTGGCGGCGTCGACGATTCGCTGAGCCAATAACCCTGATTCTGCGCCGCAGTGATCGCGCCAAAATAGCAGCCCAGCGCCTTTTTTACTTGCCCTTGCTGTTCCCACAAACCCGCCAGATGCAGTTGCAGATCGAACTGCTCCGGAGCGAGCCGGATCGCATGCTCCAAGGTGGTTTGCGCGAGATCGAACTGGCGTGTATTGATGCATATCACGCCAAGATTTTTCAGCGTGGCGACATCATCGGGTTGGGCGGCGGCAGCGCGTTGCAACAACTCGATGGCCGTTGCAAGTTGACCGTGAGCCAGCGCGCGCATCGCGATGAAATTCAGCGCTTCGGCTTCGCATGGATTGCTCTCCAGCACAGTACGACACAACTGTTCGGCTTGATCGATCTGGCCCTGCTGGGCGAGCATACGCGCCCGCTCCAGATTCGCTGCGACGAGCGTATTACTCATCGCCACGCCTCACTGCGCCGCATTGAACAACGGCGGATACAAAGTATAGGTTCCGGTCAGACTCGCCTGCGCCAGGATGTGCCCTTGCATCGCATTGCGCACATCGAGCAGGGTGAATCGACCCTGCAGACCGAGGCTGTGCAGATCCAGCGCGAACACCTGAAAATGGTAATGATGCAGCAACTCATCGTTCCACGGCGGACACGGCCCGTCGTAACCGAAATAATCGCCCGCCATCTCCGCATCACCGGCAAACCAGCCGGTGAAATCGTTCAGGCCCTGCACTGAATCTTCCGGCCCGAACGGTTCGCGATCGCCGCGCACGGTCACGCCCTCGGCGCAACTTCCAGCACCGAGCTCGCGAACTTCCGGCGGAATATCCAGTATCAGCCAATGCACGAATTCGGCGCGCGGCAATGTGGCGGGAACCGTGCGCCCGGCCTGATTGACATCCTGCGCGCTGGTCGGCACATCGCTGTCGACACAGATCAAAACATAGGATCGCGTGCCGTTTGGCACATCGCTCCAGGCCAGTTGCGGATTACGATTTTCCGAGAAAATACACGGCGCGTCCGCACCCGGCTTGCCAAAGGCAAACTCCGCCGGAATGCGCTGGTCGTGCTGAAAACTTTCGCTGGTAATTTGCATGTCTATTCACCTGACTCGTTTGAATCGAAACGCGCGAACGTCGGCGCCAGCACGTCACGATAAGCAGACCAGCGCGATGCCGGAAGCGCTTCCGGCAGACCGGGCGGTATCGACGCTACACAGGGTGCCTCGATGCGTGCGCTCGGACGATCGAGAAACTGCACCAGCAATTGCAACGCGGCGCTCGGATCGGCTTGCAGCGCATCGCCGTCGAGGTACAAAACCGATACACCGGATGCGTTGCGGCAAACCGCAAAATGCTGCTGCGAAAGTATCAGCCACTCCGCCGCGGCATCGACATCGGGCAAGGCAAAACCCGGCGCCGCGCCGCAGGCCAACCAGTTCATGAGGGTCTGGCGCAAATCGCGCTCGACGACAATGATGCGTGTGCCCGGCAAGGCGCGCTGGATCGCGGGCAGGAAACGCGCATCCCATCGCGGTAGCCAGTCGATCAGACGGCCTTCAGCCAGATCGAGCTCGGCACGGGCGGAAAAATACTGCTGGCGAATCGCTTCGGCGTCAGCCTCACTCAAAGTCGGGTAGCGATCGAATTCGCCCTGCGAAAACAGGTCGACGCGCGCCGGCGGCTGGAATCGATCACGCAACACCAGTTGATTCAATTCGGTAGTCAGCAACGTGGTCAACTGCACCACGCCGGAGCCCGGCGCGCCGAGCACGAGCACCGGCGCGTTGACCAGCAGCTGCGCTGGCGTGAGCGACGTTAGCTGCGCCGCAAAATCCTCGGGCAAAGGTTTGAGCCACGGTGTGCCGTTGGCCGGCAAGCCACGCTGGCCGGCGAGCCACGCGGCGGTCGCTTCGGCAGTGCGATCGAGCTGATCCAGCGCAAACCCGCGATGCTGATCCAGTTGGCGCCGCCCGGCTTCCGGCAAGCTGCTGCGATCGATCGCATCGAAATGCTGCAACGCCGAGGCACCATCACGTGCATGCAGCGCCGCGCGCGCGAGCACGAAGTGTGCGTCGACATCCTGTGGATTTTGCGCGAGACAACGTTCGGCCATGCTCACTGCCTCGGGCTGATGGCCGAGCATTTCCAGCAACAGCGGCAAGCGCGCCAAGGCGATATCGTCATCGGGATTACGCGCCAGAATGTCCTGCCACGCGTGCAGGGCGTCTTGTCTTTGTCCGACCAGACCGAAAAGTTCGGCGCGGGCGGCGAGAACGCGCGGCTGGTCCGGTTGCAATGCCAGCAGCGCGTTGTACGCATCCATCGCCGCATTCACCTGGCCGAGCTTCAGCAGACACCACGCCAGCGAAATCACCGCCGCCGGTTGGTTCGGGTCACGGATCAGCGCCGCACGATAATGCCCTGCCGCTTCGCCAAGTCGTGTGCCAAGCCGCGCTGCATCGCCAAAACCGACCAGCGCCAGCGCTTCGTAGCCTTCGACATCGTCGAGCATCTGGAAGTGCGGTTCGGCCAACGTAGGCTCGCCCTGTTCGAGATGCAACTGGCCCAGCCAGTGTCGCGCGCTGTGCATATCCGGTTTGAGGCGCAGCGCATTTTCAAACGCACGCACTGCAAACGCATACACGCCACGCGCATGGAACGTGCGGCCGAGACCGGCCTGGATAGTGGCTTCATCCGGGGCCAGTTCGGCGGCGCGAATGTAGTAACGCGAGGCCAGATCAGGATCGTTGCGTTGCAACGCCAGACTGCCGAGGCTGGCCAGGGTTTGCGGATTTTCCGCGTCCACGCGTTCGGCGGATTTGAAATGTTCCTGCGCTGCAGAATTATCGTCGCGCCGCAACGCCATGTGGCCGAGAAACAAATGGGCGCTGCCGATATTCGGATCCAGACTCAGCGCTTCGCGTAGATGTTTTTCGGCGTTATCGAGGCGCTGGGCGCTGAATTCGAGGCCGCCCAGATAAGCCAGATGCGCCGCGTTTTGCGGATCGGCGCTGACCGCGGCCTGCGCAAAACGCAGCGCCTCGTCGACATCGCCACGCTCGAAGCACAAGGCGCTCAGTACGCGTAGTGCCTGGGCATTGTTCGGTTCGGTTGTGAGCAGTTCGCGGCAACGTTGTTCGGCCAAATCGTTGTCGCCGTTGCGTTGCAGTTTCAGGATTTCTTCAAGCATGATTTTGATGATTCGTCAGCGCCAGCGGCGTTTGATGGAAGACCAGCGGATACGGCCTGCAGCCACATATTATGCCGCAGAATCCGCTTGCTCGAATCCGCGCCCGGGCAGGACGATGAATCAGCGGGAATTATTGGCCTGAAACGGCCTCACGCGCCGAACGTGCGTTGCAGGCGGCTGACGATGTAGTCCTCGCTGTAGCTGCGCAGTGAGAAATCCTGGATGAAACCGCAGTGACCGCCGTGCGGCGCGATATCCAACTCGGTGCTCGGCGACAGTTGCAGCGCGCGAAAGTCGGCGATCGGGATCACCGGATCATCGGCCGCAGTGAGGATAGAGGCCGGCACGCTCAACGCGGCGAGGCGATCGCCGGAAATGGCATAACCATCAAGATAATTTTCGAGTGTGCCGAAATCGGTGTGGCGCTCGACCATGCTGCGCGTCAGATCGTGCAGATTGCCGCGCAGGTCACTGGCGGCGAACAGCTCGCGCTGCGGAAACAACGCCTGCTTGCGCAGCAGTGAACGCCGCCACTTGTGCATGAAATATTGTTCGTAGAAAAACGGCGCGTTGGAGATTGCGGCCAGCCCGGCGCGCGGGCTGATCACCGGACACACGCCAATCGCGTGGCGCAGTTCGATACCTGCGGCAGGTGCGCGCAAGGCGACACGCAACGCAAAATTTCCGCCGAGCGAAAATCCTGCAATCGCGAGCGGCATGTGCGGAAAAAGTTGTGCGATCGCCTTGCACGCGCCGACCACTTCATCAAGCAGGCACGAATGGAACAATCCCACATTCAGATGATGCGTGGCGCCGTGATCGCGCAGGTTCAGGCGAAACACGTCGTAACCTTCGGCCAGCAGGCGGCTTCCGGCGTGCAGCAGATACGTCGAATCGGAACTGCCTTCCCAGCCGTGCAGCAGGATCACCAGCGCGCGCGCCTGTGGTCGCGCCTGTTGCGGCGTGTGGAAACCCTGCAGGCGCACGCCATCGCCGCAATCCAGAATATGTTCGGTGACGCCACGCCGCAGCGCCACGCGCTTGCGCTTGAATAGCCAACTACGCAGGCCGCTCGACGCCAATAGTGATTGCAGATGCGCATTGCGCAACAATCGCGCGGGGCGAAAATCCGCCGCGATTTGCAGATCGGGCTGGTTCATCGGCATTTACTCATCGACATAACCCAGCGCGTGCTGAATCTGCGCGCGCGCCGCCTCGGCCATATGCCGGCGACCTTGCGAAGCATCATCAATCGGCACGAGGAAATGCAGCTCGGCGTCGCGCGCCGGGCCACCGAGCACACGGAAAAAGTTCGCGAGGAAACTTTCTTCCTCGGAGAACGGAACAGTCGCATCCCACTCGCCGTTGCTGCCGTAGCGCAAAGCGAGTGGCTGCACCGGCACGCCGGCATCCACGGCGATCTGGAAGACCCGCGCATGGAATGTGCGCAGGCGTGCTGCCGAGCCGGTGCCGCCCTCGGGAAACACCGCCACCGAGCGACCTTGCTGCAGGCGTTCGACCGCGACATGGATCACTTCGCTCAATGAATGTGTGCTGCCGCGACGATGGAAAATCGTGCCGGCGCGGCTCGACAACCAGCCGACCAGCGGCCAGTTTGCGATTTCGGATTTGGCGATGAAACTCGCGAGCAACTGCGTATGCACGACCTCGATATCGAGCCACGAAGTGTGATTGGCGACGAACAAAACCGGCAGGCCGAGCGGCTCGCCGAACACGCGAACGCGAAAACCGAAGATGCGCAACAAACGCCGCGACCACCAGCCTGTCACCGCCTGCGCCACCGATTGACCGCCAATGTGCCAGCGCGTGGTCAGGCCATTGACAAAAAACAACGCGACTAACGGCGCGATCAGCACATGCAGCACGAGCATCGGCAGACGCACGGCGTAACGCAAAAAACGTTGCGGATCGTGATCGGGCGCTGACAGGGTTTTCGAGGATTCGGCTGGCGTGTTCATGCTTGACCCTACTCTATCCAAGCATCGCCTTGCATACCAGTGCTGCGACGCAGCACATGTGCAGAAACGGCAATCGCGTGATTCCGGTTTACTCAGGAGTCAGCAAGCAAACGCTCGGCATCGTGCAGATCGTCGAGATGCTGTTCCCACCAGCGCGTTTCGCCGGCCCACGGAAATGCCAGCGGGAATGCCGGATCGGACCAGCGCGCGGCGATCCAGCCGGCAAAATGGATCTGCCGCATGATTCGCAGCGGCTCGATCAGAGCGAGCTCGCGATAATCAAAATCACGGAACTCGGCATAACCTTCGAGCAGCAGATCCAGCGCACGACGCTCGGGCGCAAGCATCCATAGATCCTGCACCGCCGGCCCCATGCGCGCATCGTCGAGATCAACAAAATGTGGCCCGGAATCGGTCCACAGCACATTGCCAAGGTGGCAATCGCCGTGCAGCCGCAGTGTGGCGATATCGCCCGCCGCCGAAAAATGCGCAGCGAGTAGCGACTCCAGCGTGATGATGCGCTGCTGATAACGATCCTGCAGATAATCGGGCAGCAGGTCGGAGTTGCGCACCGACTGCGCCGGCAGACGCACGTAGGTTGCCAGATCGATGCGGCCCCGTTCGCGGAAACTGCCACGCGCACCGATGCCGTGCAATCGTGCCAGCAGGCGACCCATCCAACTCAGATGCTGTGCCGATTCCAGCTCCGGCGCGCGACCGCCCTGGCGCGGAAACAATGCAAACGGGAAATGTGCAAAATGCAGTAAAGTGGAATTGTGGAATTTTAGCGGTGCCACCACCGGCAGCTCGGCACCGGCCAGCTCACGCGAAAACTCGTGCTCTTCGAGAATCGCTACGTTCGACCAGCGCCCGGGCCGGTAGAACTTCGCGATCAGCGGCAAGCCCTCTTCGATCCCGACTTGATATACGCGATTTTCGTAACTGTTGAGCGCCTGCAAGCGGCCATCGGTCAACAACCCGGCCGACTCGACCGCCGCCAGCACGGTATCCGGATTCAGTCCGGCATACGGGGTCACATTCATGCTCACGCGGATGGACGCGGCACCACCGCCATGGTCAGGCGCGAGATGCAGACCAGGCGTTGCTGATCGTCCTCGATGCGAATTTCCCACACTTGGGTGGTGCGCCCGATATGCAGCGCACGCGCGGTGCCGGTCACGCAGCCGCTTGTCACGGCACGAACATGATTGGCGTTGATGTCCAATCCCACCACGCCCATCTGCGGATTTTCCACGCACAACGCCGCCGCGGTGCTGCCGAGAGTTTCCGCGAGCGCGACCGACGCGCCGCCGTGCAGCAAACCGTACGGCTGATGCGTGCGCGCATCGACCGGCATCGTGCCGCGCACGAAGTCCTCGCCGATCTCGGTGACCTGGATGCCGAGCGCCTGCAGCAAAGTGTTTTGCCCGGCCGCGTTCAATTGTTCGACGGTTGCATTACGTTTCCACAGCGCCATATTTTTCTCCTGATGAGGTGGCTGCGACTATAGCAAGTCGCGCGCTAACGCCCGGCGCTACGGATCGCCAGCCGGACCGAATAGCCGGATGACGCGCCGGCCTCTACACTCGCCACTTCGCTCGCAGGTCGCGAAGTCCACGCTCGCCGCAAAAGCACCGCCCTTGAGTTGCCGGAGCGCGCCGCCATCTGCGTTGCATTATCGTTCAAAGGCTCGTCGTGTCCTACACCGTCACCTTGCAAGCCAGCGGCAAACAGTTTGTCGTCAAGGCCAACGAAACCGTGCTCGAAGCCGCGCGCCGCGCAGGTTTGGCGTTACCGTATTCGTGCCTGGCGGGCGTGTGCGGCAGTTGCAAGGCAACCCTGATCAGCGGCCAATGCCATTACCCACGCAATCCGCCGAGTGCGTTGAACGCATCGGAACTCGCACGCCATGAGGTGTTGTTGTGCCAAGCGGTACCGGGTACTGATTTGACCATCGCCGCACGCGAAGTTGCCTCAGTGGCGGATATTCCACGGCGACGGCTGGCCCTCGACGTGGTGCGCAAGGATCGCCTCGCGCCCGATGTGATGCGTCTGGATTTGCGCGCGTCGGACGGCGAAAAACTGCGCTATCTGGCCGGGCAATATCTCGATGTGATCCTTGATGACGGCAAGCGCCGCGCGTTTTCAATCGCGAATGCGCCGCATGACAACGAGCATGTCGAGCTGCATATCCGGCATGTCGCCGGTGGTGGTTTCACGCAATATGTTTTCGAGCAATTGCAGATCGGCGCAACCCTGAATGTCGAAGGTCCGCTCGGTACGTTCGTGCCGCGCGAAGACAGCGAACGGCCGATGATTCTGATGGCCGGCGGCACCGGATTCGCGCCGATCAAGGCGCTGGTCGAGCATTTCCTGCATCTCGGTTCACGGCGCGAGATGCACCTGTATTGGGGTGCGCGCACCAGCGGCGATTTGTATCTGCGCGACTTGCCACAACGCTGGGTGCGCGAGCTGGATAATTTGAGTTTTACGGCAGTGCTTTCCGATCCCGAGGCGAGCGGTGATTTGCGCCACGGCCTGGTGCACGACGCCGTGCTCGAAGACCATCCCGATCTCTCCGGTTTTGATGTCTACATGAGCGGCCCGCCCGCGCTGATCGACGCCGGCCGGCGCAACTTTGTTCAGGCCGGATTGTCCGAACAACGGCTCTACTACGATTCATTCGATTACGCGCCGGACGTGCTCGCGCAGATCTTGCAGAGCCGCGCCGGCATCCACGGCTTGTAACGGCACGGTTTACGGAATCATCGATGAAACTCTGGCGCATGTTGTTGCTGCTGATGCTGTTCGGTGGTTTCGCTTCCTCAGCGCACGCATTGCGCTGTGGCTCGCGCCTGGTACTCGATGGCGATCAGGATTTCCAGGTGCGCGACCGCTGCGGCCAGCCGTACTGGATCGATCGCTACAGCGCGCTTGACGTGCAAGGCGCAGGCGGCCCGATCGAGTTGCAGAATGAAGTCAGCTACGAGGTCTGGTATTACAATTTCGGCCCGCGCCAGTTCATCACCCAGATCCTGTTTCGCAACGGTCGCATGTTCAAGGAAACGCCGCTGTCTTACGGCTTCAACACGCTCGGCGAAAACTGCGATCCGAATGTTTTTATGCGCGGCCTGACCTCGGGCGAATTGATCGCGCGCTGCGGCGCACCGGCCTCACAACGCAATCTGTATTCCACCGCGGTACGACGCGATGGTCGCGGCAACGAGCGTTATCGTGATGTGCGGCGCGAAGAATGGGTTTACGATTTCGGCGAGAACACGTTTGTGCGCGTGCTGACCTTGATCGATGGTCGTATCGATTCGGTCGAAAACCTGCATCGCTGAAACGGCGAACCCGCGCGCATCAACCGCGAGTCTGGATTATTGCCGCAGGCGCGGCACGCCATGCTCGCTGCGTTCCTCGACTACGATCGCGTGCGTGAGCAAACCACCCGGTGTGCGTCGCGTCGCCAAGGCCTGCGTGGTTTCGCCGCGCGTATACCGCAAGGCGTTGCTGTAGCACTGGCTGGCGGTGGCATTGTCGCCCGCGCCGACGCAGCAATCCGCGAGGGTTTCCCATAACGCGGCACTCTCCTGGATGGCCAGTCCGCGTTCGAGATATTCCTGCGCCTTGCCCCACAATGCCTGATCGCGGCAGAGGCGTCCCAGCGTCAGCAATAACGCGGCGCTGTTCGGTTGGGTGCGCAGCCAGTTCTCGGCATTGCGCAGGCGCGTCTCGGCCTCGGCGGGCCCGAGTTCGCCGTAACAGCGCACCAGTAGTTCGGACCATTCCTTGCGCAAGGTCGCCTCGACCTCGCTCATGCCGGCAAGCGTTTGTCCGAGTACCGCAGCACGTTGCGCATAGGCGCATACCACTTCGGGAATACGCCGTTGCGTGCGACCCAACACCGACCACAACGCGGTCAGCGCGGTACCATCACTGGCCGCGCCGAGCCCATCTACCAGCACGCGTTGTTCGAGCGCTTCGGCGGCGCTACTAGTCAAGGTCTGACTGCGCAGCAACGCGACCAGGCCATTGCGCGCCGCGGCGTGATCGCCACACGCCAAGGCCGCTTCGACCAGCATATGCCACGACGATGGCGCGAGATTGTCGTTGGCGGCTTCCGGCTTGAGCAACGCGAGCGCCTGACGCGTCTCACCACGTTCGAGCTGAAACCGCGTGCGTAGCGCGAGCGCCGCCTGCGGTGCATCGGTAGCGGCCTCGTTTAATGCGGCTTCGGTACCCGCGATATCGCCACTCGCATGCGCGGCGCGCGACGAAGCCAGCCATGCCGGCGCGTGCAGCCGCGGATTGCCGGCAACGCGTGCGAGTTCGCGTTGGGCGAGCGGATAACGACCTTCGGTCAGCGCCAGTAAACCGATCGCCAGACGTTCGCGACCGAGCCTGCGCGTGCGCCGGTTCCACGTCCGCAACGGCCAGCGCAACAGTTGCCATACGACGATCAGCAACAACACCACCAGCACCGATGCGATCACCGCAAACACCAGCGAAGTTTCGATGCGCGTGTCGTGCACACGGATCAGCACATAGCCCGGATCGAGCGCCAGCGCGTGCCAGCCGAACGCCGCCGCCACGGCGATGGCCAGCAGCAGCAGGAGAATCCACCACGTCCTCATGATTGACCCGCGCTCGCGGCGGTCGCGGCCGGCGCGGCTTTGGGCGAGCGCTGCAAGGCATGGGTGATGCGCAGATTGCGCAATTCCTTGAGCGCGCTGCCGAGAATGCCCGGTGCCGGTGCGGCCAGCGGCATGGTGATGAGTTTATCGAGCTCGGCAAGGATTTCGATCACGCTCGGATCGGTCGCCACATAACGCTGCGCGGACGCCAAACGCACGCGTTGCAACGCATCGTGATAGGCCACCGCATCGCGCGCCAGCAAGGCCGATTGCGCCACACTGAGATCCAGTGCAATGAGTTCGCCGCCGAGTTCGCCGCCGCGCGCATGCACGCTGGCGAGCACATCCTGATCGTGGCTGACACGCACGAACTGGCTCACAACGCGCCACAAGCGTGATTCATCCGCTGCCGGTGTCTCCGACGCCGTTTGCCGGCTCTGCGCGAGCGGCAATTTGGCGAGACGACCGCGTAGCTGATCGATCGCCGTGACCGCGACGTTCACGCCTTTGTCCTGCTGCGCATTCAACGCTTCGATCTCGGCGGCAACGGTCTGGCGCACGCCAACAAATGCCGGATCGTCGGTTTCCGCGAGCGCCATGTCGGCCTGGCGATACGCCGCGATCGTCGCCGCGGCATCATGGAACAGAGCGTAACGTTGTTGCCCGAGCAGCAACAGCAACTCGGCCTCGTTCAGCGCAAGCGCATCGTGGCCGGACAAGCGTTTTTCGGCGAGATTGGTCACCGCATCTTCGAGCAGACGTGTGCGCTCCGACAAACCCAACACTTCTTCGCGCAGCGATTTGTTGACGCCATCGATATCCTTGGCGCGCGAGCGGAAACTTTCGCTTTCGCGCTGATTCGCTTCCACGCTGCGCTGGGTGCCGTCGAGCTGCGTACCCAATTGATCGACGCGCGCGCGCAGGCTGGTCGCATCCTGCGGATGTTGCAGCCGATACACGCCCCACGCCGAATATCCTGCTGCTATCAGCGCCAGCAACGCCAGCACGATGGCGAGAATGCCGCGCGGTCTGGTGGCGCGTGTCGGAGTTTGCACCGGCGCCGAGGATACGGTGCTGATTTCGCTATTCAAATTGTCGTCCATAGATTGAGAATGCTAGCGGAAATGCGCATGATTTAACATGTTTTTTACAACCGGTGTCGCGCCAAAGCGCCTATGGCCGCGGCGATTAAATCTTCGCTGGCGGCGGATCGCGCCAAGGTGACACTCGC
>JAYVTP010000175.1:0-8916 GCA_043788685.1 Pseudolysobacter sp.
AAAACTTATCGCTCACGCCTGCTCACCGGCACCGGCAAGTTCAAGGATCTCGAAGAAACGCGCCTGGCCACCGAAGCCAGCGGCACTGAAATCGTCACGGTCGCGATCCGTCGCAGCAACATCGGGCAGGATGCGAACCAGCCGAATCTGCTCGATGTGCTGCCGCTGTCGCGCTACACGATTCTGCCGAATACCGCCGGTTGTTTTAATGCCGACGACGCGGTGCGCACGTGTCGTCTCGCGCGCGAATTGCTGGACGGCCAAAACCTGGTCAAGCTCGAAGTGCTGGCCGACACCAAAACGCTTTTCCCGGATGTCGTGGAAACGATCAAGGCCACCGAAATTCTCGTGCGCGAAGGTTTTCACGTCATGGTCTACACCAACGACGATCCGATTCTGGCCAAGCGTTTCGAGGAAATGGGCTGCGTCGCGGTGATGCCACTGGCAGCGCCCATCGGCTCGGGCCTGGGCATACGCAACCCGTACAATATTCTCACGATCGTCGAAAACGCGAAGGTGCCGATCCTGGTCGATGCCGGCGTCGGCACCGCCTCGGATGCAGCGATTGCGATGGAACTCGGTTGCGCTGGCGTGCTCATGAATACCGCGATTGCGGGCGCGAAAAATCCGGTGCTGATGGCCAGCGCAATGCGCAAGGCGATCGAAGCCGGACGCGAGGCGTTTCTCGCCGGACGCATTCCGCGCAGACGTTTTGCTTCCGCCTCCAGCCCGCTCGACGGCACGTTTTTCTGAGGCAATAAACGGATGTCCGACACCGCTCCCAATTCGCACCGCATCCGCAGCTTCGTGCTGCGCCAGGGCCGCATCACGCCGGCGCAGATGCGTGCGTTCGATGCGCACTGGACGCGTTACGGTCTGGAGCCGCAAGACACTCTGCGCGATTACGATGCAGTGTTTGGACGCCATGCGCCACGCGTGCTCGAAATCGGTTTCGGCAACGGTGACGCCTTGCTCGCCGCGGCACAAAACGAACCCGAAAAAGATTTTATCGGCATCGAAGTGCATCGCCCCGGTGTCGGTCGATTGCTCAACGCGCTGGCCGAGGCGAATGTCGACAACGCGCGGCTTTACCATGCCGATGCGGTTGAAATTCTCACGCATCAAATTGCGCCGGCATCGCTCGCGCAGGTGCGGATTTATTTCCCCGATCCGTGGCACAAAAAACGCCACAACAAGCGTCGTTTGATCCAGCCGGAATTCGTCGCGATGCTCGCAACACATGTTGCCCCAGGCGGTCTGTTGCATCTCGCCACCGACTGGGCCGAGTATGCCGAGCAGATGCTCGACTTGCTCGAAACCGCACCCGACTGGCGCAATCAGAGCGGCTCAGGTAATTATGCTGAACAACCTGCATGGCGCATCACCACACACTTTCAAAAACGCGGCTTGCGCCTCGGTCATGGCGTCTGGGATTTATTGTATGAGCGCCGCTGAGTTGCCACATATTTTTTTCTGTGCGAGCGTCGGCACGCGCGGGTTCATCACGACACGCGTTCAGCACGCATGAACGGCAGCCTCACCCTCAGCTTTGAAATGCTGCTCGTGCTCGGGCTGGTCTGCTTCACCGTGTTCATGCTCGTGCTCGAATGGATCCGCGCCGACCTGATTGCGCTGCTGGTGATCGTGGTGATCGGTATCACGCGGCTGGTGCCGGTCGAGCAATTGTTCGAAGGCTTTGCTGGCAATGCCGTGATCTCGCTGATCGCGGTGATGATCATGGGTGCGGGGCTGGATCGTACTGGCGTGCTCAACAAGACCGCATCATTCATTCTGCGGCTGGCGGGCGGCGCCGAAGCGCGTTTGCGATTCCTCATCAACGCGGTCGCAGGTGGCTTGTCGTCGATCCTGCAAAGCCAGGCGTTGGCCGCATTGTTCGTGCCGGTGGTCGGGCGTGTTTCGGCGCGTAGCGGCGTGCCGCTGAAACGCCTGTTGCTGCCGATGGCGTGCTGCATTCTCGCCGGCACCAACACGACCATGATCTCGAATTCGCCGCTGATCCTGCTCAATGATTTGATCCTCAGCGCCAATCGCAACCTGCCGCCCGGCGCGCAAACCATCGAGACCTTCAAACTGTTTGCGATCACGCCGATCGGCATTCCGTTGTTGATTGCCGGCCTGTTGTTTTTCGCGTTGTTCACGCGTCGCCTGCTGCCGGTCGAGGACGAAGGCCAGGACGCCACCGCCAGCCGCACTGAAACCTATTTTTCCGAGGTCTATGGCATTGATGGCGATGTGGTCGAAGTCACCGTCACCGCGGAAAGTCCGCTGGTCGGCATGAGCGTGGTCGAGGCCGAGGCGTTGCGCAACGCGCCGCTGATCCTCGCGATCAAGAACGGCAACGAATCGCGTCTGGCGCCGCCAGCGGACCTCATGATCTGGGTCGGCACCGTGCTCGGCGTGCTCGGCAAACGCGAGGCGGTCAACGATTTCGCGGCCAATAATTTGCTCACCGTGCAAACACGGCTGGCGAATTTCGGTGTCATGTTCAATCCGACGCGCGCCGGTATTTCCGAAGCCGTGGTGCCGCCCAATTCACGCTTCGTCAAGAAGGTCGTTGGCGATTTGCGCATGCGCAAACGCTACGGCGTCTCGGTGCTCGCGGTATATCGCGGCGAAGAAATATTCCGCGAAGACGTGCGCAAACTCACCTTGATGCCGGGCGATACGCTGGTGCTGCACAGCCTGTGGCGTGATCTGGCGCAGGTCGCGGAAGATCACGATATTGTGGTGGTCACCGACTACCCGAAGGCCGAGCAGCGCCCCGGCAAAATCCGCTACGCCTTGCTGTTTTTCGCGCTCGCGATGGGCTTGGGATTATTCACCGATCTCAAATTGTCGATCGCGATGCTGGTCGGCGCGGTCGGCATGTTGCTATCCGGTGTGCTCAACATGGAAGAGGCGTACGCCTCGATCAACTGGAAAACCATCTTCACCCTCGCCTGCCTGATCCCACTCGGCTGGGCGATGGACTCGACCGGCGCGGCGGCGTGGATGGCGCAGGAAATCCTCGTGTATTGCGGCGATTGGCCGCAGTGGGCGTTGCAGGCATGTGTCGCGTTGCTGGCGCTGTTTTTCTCGCAGGTGGTATCGAACGTCGGCGCCACGGTGATGATGGTGCCGATGGCGATCAACATCGCGCTCGCCTCGAACGGCAATCCGTCGGTGTACGCGTTGATCGTGGCGATCTCGACCTCGAACTCGTTCATCATTGGTAGCGCCAACCCGGTGCTGACGATCATCGCCGGCCCCGGTGGTTATCGCGCGCGCGACCTAATCCGCGTCGGCATACCGCTAACGGTGCTGATGCTAGTGGTATTGCTGGTCAGCGTGAATCTGATTTATGGCGCGCGTTGAGTCGTGCCGTGTTATGAGTTCTTCAGGAAAAAGTTAAGCGTGTGATCTGAGCGAGGCCAGCCTGAGTTGCATTTCAGTGCAACAAATGCCTACGAACTACGCGTGCACCAGCCGTACTTCATCGCAGTCGATTTCAATCGCGACCGCGCTCAGCGATTCACCACGACACGGCCCGGATACACACAAACCATCGGCGATTTTGAAACACGCGCCATGCGCCGTACATACCAACAAGCCGTTGTCGAACAGGAATTTCCCGGGCGACCAGTCCAGCCGCTTTCCTGCGTGCGGACAAATATTCTGATACGCAAAAACGCGTTGACCCTGACGCAGCAGCAGGACCGAATTGCCCAGCTCCAACACGTTTTCGACCGCAATAGCGCCGCCATCGGCAATATCAACGCTGCGACACAGCGGCTCAACGTATTTCACGGCTTGCAGCCTCTGGCACTTGTGCGCATCCCTGGGTGACACCATCATGAATCATGGGCAATGTTTAAGCACGCGCGAACTGGCGTGTATCGATATTTGCCATCCTGCAAGATTGTGCCACGTCGGGTGTGATTCGCATGTTCTATTTTCGACCTTTTGCCGTGCCCCGCCATCCGATGCTGCGTATTGCGCTGGCCGCGCTCGGGATCGCGCTGATGTTCTTCGTGCTGATGTTCGGCCTCGTGATCGGCGTGGTGCTGCTCGGGCTCGGTGCGCTGGCCTGGCTGATCCGCCAGTTCACGCAAGGGCCGCACGGCGCGCACGCATCGGTCGCTGCCACGCCTGCCTCGACGACCACGCCCGGCGTGATCGAAGGCGAATACGTGGTGCTGTCGAAACGCGATGGCAAAGCTGATTGATAGCAGCGAACTGGTTCCACCGGTGAAATGACGAGTGGCGCTGTCCCGCGATGCCGGTAGTCGCTAGCATGGCGATGTAATCCTCCTCGCGCGAAGTATCCCGATGGACCACCACATACCTGCCGCGACTGCGACGAATCCGTCGCCGCTCGATCCTGCTGCCCCGCACACCGCCGTTGTCGCGCCATCGGCAACACCGCTGCTGGTGCCGCTCGCGCTGCTGGCCGTGTATGTGTTGTGGGGCTCGACCTATCTCGCGATTCGGTATGCGCTCGAAAGTTATCCGCCATTCCACATGGCCGGCATCCGCTTCGCCTTCGCCGGTACGTTGATGTATGGCTTCCTGCGCTGGCGCGGTCACGCCGCACCGACGCTGCGGCAATGGCGCAACTGTGCATTTGTCGGCTCCTTGCTGCTGGCCGGCGGCAACGGCTTGGTGTGTTTCGCCGAACAAAATGTGTCATCCGGATTGGCCGCAGTGATGGTGGCGAGCATGCCGTTGTTCGCGGCGATATTTGCGGGCATGTACGGATCGTGGCCGCGCCGCGCCGAATGGATCGGCTTGCTGGTCGGTTTCGCCGGCGTGATCCTGCTGAGTTTCGGGGGCGAGTTGCGCGGCGCACCGCTCGGTGTGCTGGCCTTGCTCAGTGCCGCCATGTGCTGGGCGTTTGGTTCGGTCTGGAGCAAACACCAAGACATGCCGCAGCCGATGATCAGCACCGCCGCACAGATGTTGTGCGGCTCCGTGGTGCTCACCGTGCTAGGCCTGCTCGGCGGCGAAAACTATCCCGCCCATCCGACGCTGCGCGCGACGCTCGCGATCGGTTATTTGATCGTGGCCGGATCGGTCCTCGGCTTCAGCGCGTATGTATATCTGCTGCACAAGGTGCGCCCGGCGCTGGCCACGAGCTATGCGTATGTCAATCCGCCGATCGCGGTGCTGTTCGGCATGCTGGTGGCTGGGGAGCAGGTGCACGCGCTGGATATCGTCGGCATGCTGGTCATCCTCACCGGCGTCGCCGTGATCACGTTGACCAAAAGCAAGACCTGACGCGACCTCCACGCTGACTGATCGATAAAAAGTTCGTCATTCCAGCGCAGGCAACGTCGCACTCGTTAAACGAAGTTTGGTAAGCGATCAGGACATCAAGTAAAAATGCACGCGCCAATTTTTGCCTTGATCCCTGCGAATAAATCGAATTGATCAATCGCCTTCAACACCATCCTGGTAGATCCGGTCGACCGGAAAACACGTGCCGATCTCCGATGTGTTGCCACTCGCGTCGGTCGCCACCAGACTCACCGCCGCGTTCGCTGCCACGTTTGGCAGCACCAGCGACATATTGAAAACGACGGTATTGCCACTCACGATATTTGCCGACGTATTATCGAAAAACACCTGCGCGCGTCCGCGCTTGATACTGTTGCAGCTATTCGCGAAATACGCATCGATGCGGAATTGTCCAGGCTGGCTATTCAATTTTCCGCTCAGCGTCACCGGGATGTTGGTGGCGCCGGATGCAGGCACACTCGCAAATATCAGCGTCTTCACCAGCGGGAAATTTTGCAACTCATTGACGCCGGTGTCGGTATCGTCCAGATCGTTGGGTGTCGCACCCGATGTATCGAGGTCGATATCCACCGTGGTGGTAATGGCGCCAAGGGCAAAAATCTGATTGCTACGCACAGTGTTGCCGGTACCGCCATTGATCAACACACCAACACTGCCACCGTAGCGCACGAGATTGCCGAGCGAGGCACCATTAACTGCGCCGCTGGCCGTTGTGCCGATCGCATTATTGGAACCGTTGACAAGGATCGCCGAACCGTTCGGCGCATTGTTGGCGGCGGCATCAATGCCGATCTTGTTGCTCTGGATCACGTTGTTGTCGCTGCCGTTGATCCAGAGGCCGTAGATAGTGTTATTGGCAATACGATTGCCCTTGACCAGGCAGCCACCACCAGCCAGATTGATGCCGAAGTCATTGGCGGCCATGACGTTGTTGAGTACCTTGGTCACGCCATCCGGGTGAAGACCAATCAGATTATTGACCAGTTGGCACTGCGCCGGCGTAGTGATAAATGTGCTGGATATGTTGATTCCGGAGAGCGCGCCGACGATCACATTGCGATCGGCAGTCGCAACCCCGCCAACGACAAACGTGCCGGTGGCGACTGTGCCGATCGTAATTGCATTCAACGATGCTGGGGCGAGGTATTGGCCTTCAATAAAACCGCCGAACTGGTTGCCTGCGATCAAGTGATTCTTGCCACCCTGCAGGGTCACCGGCTGGTCGAAGCCGCCCAGGCCAACCCCACGCAACGTCAGCGTTGCATTGGTGCTGCCGGAGGCGACTTTGAAACCTGTCGGCAAACTCACTGGTATCGAAAAGATCCTTACGCATATCCTGGCGTTGAACGCATCGGTATCAGTATTGGGTAGCGAGCCCGATTGGGTATTCCCATTGATCGTGATCGGTGCGGTGATCGCCGGCAAAACCGTATTCAGGGCAAACGGTATTACGCAATCGGTAGCACTACCCGAATTTGCGACATTGAAGTTGATCGTGGACGGTCCGGCCAAAAGATTTGCCGCAGTGATTGCGCCACGCAGCGTGGTTGGATCGTTCGGCGCGTTATCTGCGGTATTGGTGACGGTGAAAGCCTGCAACGTCTTGAACGGTGATTCCTGAGCGCCGAGATCAGACGCCGCGCCCGCCACCGTCGTATTGCCTTCAACATCGGTATCGGGCTTGCCTTGCCAGACATGGCGCGTACCGGCATTCAGCGCCGGCGAATCGGGACGCAAATGATAGTTGCCATCGCTGGGCAGCATCCATTGCGGATCGACCGATGTTGAATTGTTCACACGCAGTCCGGCAACGCCACTGATATTGTCGCGATGAATCGTATTCGACAGATTCAGCTCGAAACGCTGGCTGACGTGATAATCATCCACGCTGGCGATGCCGGCGGCGCTTTCATCTGAAGACCACACGATACTGTCATCGATATCCACGCGGTAATTTCCGCTCGCCTGCCCCGCTGCCAGACACAGATTTTCTGCATTCGACAAATCGATTGAGGCATGCCGCACGGTCGCGCGACTGTCGCCGTCCAGGCCAAGTCGGATCGAACACGGTGCGGCGGAATCAGCTTGATGCAGATGATCGATCTGCACATTTTCCAGCATGATCGCGGCGCGATGCGACTGCAATACCAGTGCCGTTTTCGGCGCATTCGTCATCGCCTCACCGAGATCAAAATCGGTGATCCGCAGATGCGACAAATGCAGTGATCCTGGTGTGTCACCGAATTGATCCCAGTCGCCCGCAGAAAGGGAAAGTGACCGGCCATGCTGCAAGGTCAGTCCGTCCAGTGTGATCGATGCAGAGGCATTCGCGCCTGACTGGGAAAAAGCCACATCGTTGTTGGCGCCGCCGAAATCGATCACGGTATTCGTGGCATTGATTTCGCGGCTGGCGCACGTTGCGCTGTAGCCACCCTCGATGCGTATCGGCTGCGAAAAAGCTAGCTGCATCGCTGGTAAAAGATAATGGTTGTCGATGCCGCCGGCCTGCACCAGCTTGATGGTGTACGGCGCAGTTTGCGTTTCGCCGTTGCCCAGCGCGGCTTGCAAATGGGCGCTGTTATCGACACAAACCGTTTCGGCATGAGCCGTGCTGAGCATGCTCAGCAGCAATAGGGATGCGCTGATCGATGACGGCGTGCGTGATGTGCAAAACGTCCGGGAATTCACGGGATGTTCTCGCTGATGATGTGGTGGATACCTGATCATTCATTACGCGATTTCATCGCATAGGGGACATGCGATCAGATACTTGTGATCGTGGATCGATAATGCAAGAAAACGGCGCGGCGATGTCTCCGCCGCGCCTTGGTGCTCAGTTGCCGGTCGGCACTTCCACACTGTCCTTGAAGATGCGATCCACCGGGAAACAGGTTCCGATTTCGGACGTATTACCGGCATAGTCGGTGGCCGTCAGGCTCACGTTCGACCCGGCCTGCATATTGGGCAACGTCACGCCGAGCGTGAAATTGACATCGCTCACGGAAATCCCGATGCCGGTAGTGACGGTGCCCAGATACTGCTGCGTACCGCCACGACCGCTGCTGGTACAGCTATCGGAGAAATACGCATCGATACGGATATTGTTGCCCGACTGCGCATTCAATGTCGCCGAGATGCTGGCCGCCACATTGGTGGCTGCCGCACCGTGTGCGCTGGTGAACAATAACCCGCGCACTAGCGGGAAGTTCTGTAAATTATTCGCACCACTATCGCCATCGTCAGGATCATTCAACGTCAGGCCTGCCGTACCGAGATCGATATCCACGCCTTCGCCGCTGAACAGGCCGGTGCGCTGCATCTGGTTGCTGCGCACGACATTGCCGGTGCCGCTTGCAACATGCACTCCGCTGGTGCCAGTGCCACCGAGGTAGCGAATCTGGTTACCGAGGTAACTGCCGAATGTCGCGCCGTTGGCCAATGTCCCGATCGCATTATTGTTGCCATTGACCAGGATCGACACGTCGTTTACCGCATTATTGCCATTCACGTCGATACCCACCTGATTGCGCTGCACGACATTGCTGTTGCCACCGTTGATCCAGATCCCGCGGGCGTTGCTTGCGACTCGATTTCCGACGATTTCGCAGCCGTCGCCGG
>JAYVTP010000176.1:0-6335 GCA_043788685.1 Pseudolysobacter sp.
CCAACTATAACGTTTTCTTTCAGACCGCGCAAGGTATCTCGTGTTCCGCGCACCGAGGCTTCGGTGAGAACACGCGTGGTTTCCTGGAAAGACGCCGCCGAAATAAACGATTCCGTCGCCAGCGATGCCTTGGTAATTCCCAGCAAGACCGGCTCGAACTCGGCTACACGTTCGTTGCGAGAAATCGCGCGTGCATTTTCCTCGTTCACGCGGATGCGCTCAGCTTGCTCACCACGCAGATAACGCGTGTCGCCAGGCACGGTGATCTCGACCTTGCGCAGCATCTGGCGAACAATTGCCTCGATGTGCTTGTCGTTGATCTTCACACCCTGCAGGCGGTAGACGTCCTGGATTTCCTTGGTCAGATACGCCGCCAGCGGCTCGACACCGAGCAGTCGCAGGATATCGTGCGGATTCGGCTCACCGTCGACAACGGTTTCGCCTTTCTCTACATGTTCGCCCTCGAACACGATGACCTGACGCCATTTCGGAATCAGCTCCTCGTGCTCCTCGCCATCCACATCGCGGATGATCAGGCGTTGCTTGCCCTTGGTGTCCTTGCCGAAGCTGATGATGCCCGAACGCTCGGCAAGAATCGCCGGTTCTTTCGGCTTGCGCGCCTCGAACAGATCGGCCACGCGTGGCAGACCGCCGGTGATATCGCGGGTCTGCGACTTCTCCTGCGGAATACGCGCCACCACGTCACCCACGCCCACTTCAGCACCATCCTGCAACGAAATAATCGCGCCGGCCGGAAGAAAGTACTGCGCCGGAATGTCGGTACCCGGCAAACGCAGATCCTTGCCTTTCTTGTCTTCGATGCGCACCAGCGGACGCAGATCTTTCGCGGCCACACCACGACGCTTCGGATCGGTCACGACGGCGCTCTGCAAGCCGGTCAGATCGTCGATCTGCTCCTGCACGGTGATGCCGTCGATGAAGTCGCTGAAGCGAATGCGACCTGCCACTTCCGAAACGATCGGATGGGTATGCGGATCCCAGTTGGCAACGATCTGACCTGCCTTGAGCGGTGCGCCATCCTTGGTATTCAACACGGCACCGTAAGGCACCTTGTAACGTTCGCGCTCGCGACCGTTCACGTCCATGACCGAAATTTCGCCAGAACGCGAGACGGCAACCAAATGCCCCGCTGCGTGCTGCACGGTTTTCAGGTTATTGAACTTGATATTGCCGGTGGTCTTGACCTGAACGTTATCGATGGCCGCTGCTCGCGATGCCGCACCACCGATGTGGAACGTACGCATCGTCAGCTGCGTACCAGGCTCGCCGATCGACTGTGCGGCAATCACGCCCACCGCTTCGCCACGATTGACCAAGTGTCCACGCGCCAGATCGCGACCGTAGCAGAGCGCGCAAATACCAAACGTCGCTTCGCATGTAATCGGCGAACGCACCTGGATGATTTGCACACCGGCGGCCTCGAGCTTTTCCACCCACTTTTCGTCGAGCAAGGTATTGCGCGTGACGATCGGATCTTCGTCGTTACCCGGCGCGTATACATCTTCGGCCACTACGCGACCGAGTACACGATCACGCAACGGTTCAACCACGTCACCACCTTCAATGATTGGCGTCATGGTCAGACTTTGCGTGGTGCCGCAATCATCCTGCGTAATCACGACGTCCTGTGCCACGTCGACGAGGCGACGCGTCAGGTAACCCGAGTTCGCGGTTTTCAGCGCGGTATCGGCCAGACCCTTGCGAGCACCGTGGGTCGAGATGAAGTACTGCAACACGTCCAGGCCTTCGCGGAAGTTGGCCTTGATCGGCGTTTCGATGATCGAGCCATCGGGCTTTGCCATCAGGCCGCGCATACCGGCGAGCTGACGAATCTGCGCCGCAGAACCACGCGCGCCGGAATCGGCCATGATGTAGACCAAGTTCATCGATTTCTGATCGACGATCTCGCCCTTGGCATTCGTCACCTTCTCGGTGCCGATCGCGTCCATCATCGCCTTGGCCACGCGCTCATTGGTGCGCGACCAGATATCGACGACCTTGTTGTAACGCTCGCCGGCGGTGACGAGACCTGAAGCAAACTGCTCCTGAATCTCGAGCACTTCCTTTTCGGCTTCTTCCAGAATCGGCTGCTTTTCGTTCGGGATAGTCAGATCGTCAATGCCAATCGACACGCCCGCACGCGTTGCGTAATGGAAGCCGGTGTACATCAGCTGATCGGCGAACACCACGGTGTCTTTCAAACCCAGACGACGGTAGCACTGGTTGATCAAGCCGGAAATTGCCTTCTTCGTCAGCACGATATTCGCGAGCGCGAACGGCAGGCCCACCGGCAGAATTTCTGCGAGCAAGGCGCGACCGATCGTGGTATCGACGATCGAGGTTTTCTCGGTGCGATTCTTCTGCTCGTCGATCTCGATTTCGTGCATGCGCACTTTGACCTTCGCATGCAGATCGACCACGCGGTTCTGATACGCGCGATGCACTTCGGCGACGTTGGCGAAAATCATGCCTTCGCCACGCGCATTGATCAACTCGCGTGTCATGTAATACAGGCCAAGCACCACGTCCTGCGTCGGCACGATGATCGGATCACCGTTGGCTGGCGACAGGATGTTGTTGGTCGACATCATCAGCGCACGCGCTTCGAGCTGCGCCTCGATCGACAGCGGCACGTGTACTGCCATCTGATCGCCATCGAAGTCGGCGTTGAACGAGGTGCACACCAGCGGATGCAACTGGATCGCCTTGCCTTCGACCAACACTGGTTCGAACGCCTGGATACCGAGACGATGCAAAGTCGGCGCACGGTTCAGCAGCACCGGATGTTCGCGAATGACCTCTTCGAGAATGTCCCAGACTTCCGCGCTCTCGCGCTCGA
This sequence comes from Pseudolysobacter sp., assembly GCA_043788685.1. Lineage (GTDB taxonomy): Bacteria > Pseudomonadota > Gammaproteobacteria > Xanthomonadales > Rhodanobacteraceae > Pseudolysobacter. Next base: position 2,861 of record JAYVTP010000176.1, read on the forward strand.
CGAGTTTCTTCGCCGCCTTGATCGTCGTGGCAAGACCACGACGCTGCAGCTTCGAGAAGATGAATGGCTTGAACAATTCCAGCGCCATCTTCTTCGGCAAACCGCACTCGTGCAGCTTGAGTGTCGGACCGACCACGATCACCGAACGACCGGAGTAATCGACGCGCTTGCCCAGCAGGTTCTGACGGAAACGACCCTGCTTGCCCTTGATCATGTCGGCCAAGGATTTCAGCGGACGCTTGTTGGTGCCGGTAATGGCACGACCGCGACGACCGTTGTCCATCAATGCATCGACAGATTCCTGCAGCATGCGCTTTTCGTTGCGCACGATGATGTCGGGCGCATTGAGTTCGAGCAGACGGCGCAGACGGTTATTGCGGTTGATCACACGACGGTACAGATCGTTCAGATCCGAGGTCGCGAAACGGCCACCATCAAGCGGCACCAGCGGACGCAGATCTGGCGGCAATACTGGCAACACGGTCAGCACCATGTATTCCGGACGATTGCCGGAATCATGGAACGCCTCGACCAACTTGATGCGCTTGGACAAACGCTTGAGCTTGGTCTCGGAGTTGGTGCTGGCGATTTCCTCGCGCAGGCGAATGATGTCGGCCGCGAGATCGATACCCTTCAGCAGTTCGTAAACCGCCTCGGCGCCCATGCGCGCGTCGAATTCATCACCGTGATCTTCCACGGCCTGCAGGTATTGTTCTTCGTTGAGCAACTGGCCGCGTTCGAGCGGAGTAAGGCCCGGATCGATCACGACGTAGGCTTCGAAATACAGAATGCGCTCGATATCGCGCAGGGTCATGTCCAGCATCAGGCCGATGCGCGACGGCAGCGACTTGAGGAACCAGATATGCGCGGTCGGGCTAGCCAGATCGATGTGGCCCATACGCTCGCGGCGCACCTTGGTCAAGGTCACTTCTGTACCGCACTTTTCGCAGACCACACCACGATGCTTCATGCGCTTGTACTTGCCGCACAGGCACTCGTAGTCCTTCACCGGCCCGAAGATCGCGGCGCAGAACAGGCCATCACGCTCCGGCTTGAAAGTACGGTAGTTGATCGTTTCCGGCTTTTTCACTTCGCCGAACGACCAGGAACGGATCAGCTCCGGCGAGGCCAGAGCAATCTTGATGGAATCGAAATCCAGCGACTGACGCTGCTGGTTGAACAAATTAAGCAAGTCTTTCATGAGCTACTCCCGTTTGCGCGCATGCCGGGGTTTCCGTCCGCACGCCTGAGAAAATGGTGAAGGAACACGTACCGCGGCTAGCCCTCAAGCCAGCCGCGTTGAACCGGATCAGTGTTCCTCCAGCTCGATATTGATGGCCAACGAACGGATTTCCTTGACCAGCACGTTGAACGATTCCGGCATGCCTGCCGACATCTCGTGATCGCCATCGACGATGTTCTTGTACATCTGGTTACGACCCGGAACGTCATCGGACTTGACCGTGAGCATTTCCTGCAGCGTATACGCCGCACCGTAGGCTTCGAGTGCCCAGACTTCCATTTCACCGAAGCGCTGACCCCCGAACTGCGCCTTGCCACCGAGCGGTTGCTGCGTGACCAGCGAGTACGGACCAGTCGATCGTGCATGCATCTTGTCATCGACCAGATGGTTGAGCTTGAGCATGTACATGTAACCGACCGTCACCTTGCGATCGAACGCCTCGCCGGTACGACCATCGATCAGCGTGGTCTGGCCAGACTCCGGCAATTGCGCCAGACGCAACATCGCCTTGATCTCGCTTTCTGCGGCACCGTCGAACACCGGTGTTGCCATCGGCACACCGTTCTGCAGGTTGCGCGCGAGGATAAGCAACTCATCATCGGTGAACGATTTCAGATCGACACGTTGACCGAATGTTTCCTTGTCGTGGTTGTAGATCTGATCAAGGAACCGGCGGATGTCGGACACTTTCTCGTTGGCGTCGAGCATGATCTTGATGCGCTCGCCCAGACCCTTTGCGGCCCAACCGAGATGCGTTTCGAGAATCTGCCCGATGTTCATGCGCGACGGCACGCCGAGCGGGTTCAGCACGATATCGACCGGACGACCATCGGCCGCGAACGGCATGTCTTCAACCGGCACGATCATCGACACCACACCCTTGTTGCCGTGGCGACCGGCCATCTTGTCGCCAGGCTGGATACGGCGCTTTACGGCGAGGTACACCTTGACCATTTTCAGCACGCCAGGGGCGAGATCGTCGCCAGCGGTGATCTTGGTCTGCTTGTCCTTGAAGCGCTTGTCGTATTCGGCGCGATGGGCCGCAACCTGCTCCTGGGCACGCTCGATCTGCTCGGCGGACTCTTCATCCTTCATGCGGATCGTGAACCACTCGTCCTTCTTCAGCGACTCCAGATATTCGGCGGTAATCGGCGCACCCTTCTTGAAGTTCTGCGGACCACCGTTGGCGATCTTGCCAATCAACTGGCCTTGCAGACGCTGATAGATCGCGCCTTCAAGAATGCGAAACTGATCGTCGAAATCCTTTTTGATGCGCTTGACTTCCATCTGCTCGATCTGCAGTGCGCGCTTGTCTTTCTCGATGCCGTCGCGCGTAAAAACCTGCACATCAATCACCGTGCCGTCCATGCCGGGCGGTACACGAAGACCGGAATCTTTCACGTCGGACGCCTTCTCGCCGAAGATCGCGCGCAGCAGTTTTTCTTCCGGCGTGAGCTGGCTTTCCCCCTTTGGGGTGACCTTGCCGACCAGGATGTCGCCGGCCTTCACTTCAGCACCGATGTAGACCACACCGGATTCATCCAGACGTGCGAGCGCCTGTTCGCCGACGTTCGGAATATCCGCGGTGATTTCTTCCGGCCCGAGCTTGGTGTCGCGCGCGACGCACGTGAGTTCTTCGATATGGATCGTGGTGTAGCGATCTTCCTGCACCACACGCTCGGAGATCAAAATCGAGTCTTCGAAGTTGTAGCCGTTCCACGGCATGAACGCGACGAGCATGTTCTGGCCGAGCGCAAGCTCGCCCAAATCGGTGGACGGACCATCCGCGAGCACGTCGCCCTTGGCAATCTTGTCGCCGACATTCACCAGCGGCCGCTGGTTCATGCAGGTGTTCTGGTTCGAGCGCGTGTATTTGGTCAGCGTGTAAATGTCGACGCCGGCATCGTTCTCGCCGACTTCGCTTTCGTTCACGCGCACGACGATACGACCCGCATCGACCTGATCGATCACACCGCCGCGACGCGCCATCGCATTTACGCCGGAATCTTTCGCCACCGGACGTTCGATACCCGTTCCCACCACCGGCGTTTGCGAACGCAGTGTCGGCACGGCCTGACGTTGCATGTTCGCGCCCATCAAGGCGCGGTTTGCATCGTCGTGCTCAAGGAATGGCACGAGTGCCGCTGCGACCGACACGGTCTGCATCGGCGAGACGTCCATGTACTGGATGTCCGGCGACGGGCGCAGTTCGGATTCACCGCGATAACGACA
>JAYVTP010000177.1:0-9345 GCA_043788685.1 Pseudolysobacter sp.
TGCTCGCGTCGAGCGAAGACATCGTCACGACGGTCAACGATGTTCTGTTCCGCGTCGGCAATCTGCTGAGCCAGGAAAACGTTGATCGTGTATCGCGCACGCTTGAGCATGTCGATCAATTGTCCGGTGCGATCGCCGAGCAGCGCGACGATCTGAAACACGTCATCAGCGATCTCGCCGGTGCAACCGCGCAATTGCGCAGCACACTGACCCAGGTCGACAAGATGGCGCGCACCACCAACGATCTTGTCGATCACCAAGGCCGCGCCACGCTCGATGCCGCCAGCGCCACGCTCGCGGCGTTGCAACGCACGGCGGAGGGTGCCGACAAACTGGTCAGCCAGAATCGCGAAGCGATTAACAATTTCAGCAATCAGGGCTTGTCGCAAATCGGCCCGACCGTGGTCGAGCTGCGTGAGCTGATGCGCTCGCTGAAATCCATCACCGACCAGTTGCAGGACAATCCGGCCGGGTACCTGTTCGGCCACGGCCAGCCCAAGGAGTTCGAACCGAAATGAAAACGACCTGGCGAATCCTGCCGAGTGCGACGGCACTGCTGATGCTATGCGGCTGCCTCGGCATCACTAAAAAACACGAACCATCGACTGTATACGCACCGACGCTCGCGCACATTGCAGCGCCGAGCGGCGCGCCGTTGGCGTGGCAACTGCTGGTCGATGTGCCGAGTGCAGTCGATCCGCTCGATGGCACGCGCATCGTGGTGATGCCGCAGCCCGGCATCGTGCAGTTCTACAAGGATGTGCGCTGGCGCGAACGCATGCCGGTATTGTTGCAATCGATGCTGTTGCAGGGATTTCAGGAATCCGGGCGACTGCTCGGCGCGACCAGCCTGTCTACCGGCTTGCGCGGCGACTACGCTTTGCATCTGGATCTCGGCGATTTCCAGGCCGAATATCGCGGCGCGGCCAACCCCACTGTTGTCATCCGGCTCAACGCACAGCTCACGCAAAACGCCAGCAATCGCGTGATTGCGGCGCGCAGTTTCAGTTGGGAACAAGCCAGCGGTGAAGTCGCGATCGGCGCGGTAGTCGCCACGTTCGAGCAAGGTTTGAATACCGTGTTGCCGCAAGTCGTGGAGTGGACGCTCAAGAGCGGCGAGGCGGATTGGCGGAGCATCAGTAACAACGCACGCTGAAACGCTGCCTCGCCCTTTTTTGCCTTCCCCTTTTTGCTCGTCATCCCAGCGCAGGCTGGGATCCAGTTCTTTTGGGTCGCAAGATCAAGAACTGGATCCCAGCCTGCGCTGGAATGACGGTATCTCTCAAGGTCATTCGCAATTCGGAAAAATTCTGCGAAACGTCAGATTGATTCGCGCCGCAACCTCACGCGCGGTCTTCGGCAAATCGTGGCGATAATTCTTCTGCGTCGTACCGCGCATCAGCAGCAGGCTGCCCGACGGCAAATCCAGCGTGAGTGCTACCGATTTCTCATGCTTGTGGCGCAGGCGAAATCGCCGTACGGCACCCAGGCTCAATGACGCGATGATCGGCGTCGGCCCGAGTTCAGGCTCGTCATCACTATGCAGCCCCATGCTGTCGTGACCATTGCGATACAAATTGCACAGCACGCTATTGAATTTCGCAGCGCAGGCCAATGCGATCCGATCGCGCAAAATCGTAAGCTCCGGCAACCACGAACGTGGCTCGAACGACATGCGCGAATAGGTGTAGCGCGCGTCGGCATCACCAATCCAGCATGACAGCCGCGGCGAATCGATCTCACGCCCGAACAGCCGCACGCGATGTTGCTCCCATGCGATCCGTTCATGCAGGCGCACAAAAGTTTCGTCAGCGCTCGCGGCATCGAGAAAATTCGGCAGCAGTTGCACATCGGCATCTGGCAGCGAAAAGATCTGCCAATTCAGCGGATCGATCGTATTGCTGTCGTCATCGCTCATCGCCAACATCATAGCAACTGCATCGCCACGTCAATGATTGCCCGCGCGCGGAAAAATCAGGACACTGTGTGCTTTCCAGCATCGAGCCAGATCATGAGCGAACGCGAATTCATGGAATACGACGTCATCACCGTGGGCGCCGGCCCGGCGGGCCTGGCGTTCGCGATCCGCCTGAAACAGCTCAAGCCGGATATCCGCGTCTGCGTGATCGAGAAGGCCTCGGTGGTCGGCGCGCAGATTCTTTCCGGCGCCGTGATCGAACCCGAACCGCTCAACGAATTGTTGCCGGAGTGGGGCAAAAATCCGCCGCCGATTTGTGTGCCGGTAGTCAAGGACGAGTTCTATTGGCTCGGCAAGGAAAAGGCGACCAAATTGCCGGCGCCGCCGCAGATGCACAACCACGGCAATTTCATCGTCTCGCTCGGCGCGTTGTGTGCGTGGCTCGCGCCGCAGGCCGAAGCGCTCGGCGTGGAAATTTATCCGGGTTTCGCGGCCGCTGGTCTGTTGTTCGACGATCAAGGCGCGGTCGCGGGCGTGAGCATCGGCGACATGGGCGTGGCGAAGGATGGTTCGCACCACGCCGGCTACACGCAAGGCATCGACATCAGGGCACCACTCACGGTGCTGGCCGAGGGATGTCGTGGTCATCTGAGCAAACTGCTCATCGCGAAATACGAGCTCGACAAGGACAGCGATCCGCAAACCTACGGCATCGGCATCAAGGAACTCTGGCAACTTGCACCCGGCAAAGGCGAGCCGGGCAAGGTCGTGCACACGCTCGGCTGGCCGCTCGACAACGCCACCTACGGCGGCAGTTTTATTTATCACCTCGATCAGGATCGGCTCGCGATCGGTTTTGTCTGCGGACTGGATTATCCCGATCCGATGTTCTCGCCGTTCGAGGCGTTCCAGCAACTCAAGCACCATGCGCTGGTCAAGCCGCTGCTCGAAGGCGGCAGCATTCTGTCTGCCGGAGCGCGCGCGCTGGTCGAAGGCGGTTATCAGTCGCTGCCGAAAGTCGAGATGCCTGGCGCGTTGCTGATCGGCGATGCCGCCGGCACCTTGAACGTGCCGAAGATCAAGGGAACACATCAAGCCATGCGCGGCGGCATGCTTGCGGCCGAGCATATTGCCGCGACCAATCAGAGCGCGGGCTGGGATGCAAAACTGCGTGGCTCCAAAGTGATGCGCGAACTGAAAAAAGTGCGCAATATCCGGCCGGGTTTTACCAAGGGTTTGCTGCCCGGTTTGCTCAACGCCGGTTGGGAAACGATCACCGCCGGATTGTCACCGTGGACTTTGAAAAACCACGCCGACTGGAGCTCGTTGCACAAACTGCAAGGTTACGAATCACCGAAGCGCGATTATGTCGCACGCGATCTGCCACCGCGCGATCGACTCGCTTCGGTGTATTACGCGGCGACCGCGCATGACGAGGATCAGCCGGTGCATTTGCATGTGTCGGATACCAATATCTGCATCACGCGCTGCGCCGAGGAATACGACAATCCGTGCACGCGTTTTTGTCCGGCTGGCGTCTACGAAATTGTGCAGGACGCGATCAACGGCAAACGCCTGCAGATCAACGCGGCGAACTGCGTGCATTGCAAAACCTGCGACATCAAGGATCCGTACCAGATCATCGATTGGGTGACGCCGGAAGGCGGCTCGGGGCCGAACTATCAGAATCTGTGATTCGGCGCAGCGCGATCTCGCTTTGTACTTCGATTAAAACCATTCACTCTTCGGAAATATCAGCCATGTCCAAACATCTCAACCTGCCGACGACAATACTACTCACGCTGGCAGTCTTGTCCGGCTGCAACAGCTCGCCAAGCGATAATGCCGCAGCAAAATCCGATGCTGGCAAAACGGTTACTGCCAGCGAACTTGCCGGTGCAAAAAATGCTGACGGAATGTGCGCGCTGGATACCGTTGACGACGTTGAAAATACCAAGTCATGGACGGTGAAAAAAAGTGCTATCTCGATCGTGCGTGGCTGGGCGTCCACCAGTGGCAAAAAATTGCCGGCACAATTCACCATCGTCCTGACGGCACAACAAGCCTACGGTTTTGCTGGAAAAATGGGCGAGCCTCGCATAGACGTGGCGCAGACGCTGGGCAGTGCAGAGCTGGCTAATTCGGGCTACAACTTCGCCGTGGATTTTTCGAACATTCCTACCGGCACGTATCACGCATTCGCGTTGACCAGCTCGGCATCGGGCACCGAAATATGCAATTTCCTGCGCGAGATTGTCGTCACACCCTGAAATAAACCAGCGATTATCTTTCCACGGAAACAGGCATGAACGCGCCCTTGATCGCGCTGGTCAGCGCTCGCAGCGCGCGGGCGCTGGATGACGATCTGCTGCCGCTGCAGCAAGCGTTGATCGCCGTCGGCGCAGATGTCGAACTGGTCGATTGGGACGATACAACGATCAATTGGTCGCGTTATTCCGCCGCACTTTTGCGCTCGACCTGGGATTACACGCAGCGCCTGTCGGAGTTTCTGGCCTGGGCCAAGCGCACCGCCGAAATCACGCGCCTGCTGAATCCGCTCGACGTGGTGCGCTGGAATACCGACAAGCATTATCTGCACGATCTCGCCGCAACAGGTGTTCCGGTCGTGCCGAGTTTTTTCATCGAACCCGGCCAGCCGGCCCATGCCCTGCCCGATCACGACGAATTCGTGGTCAAGCCGGCGGTCGGCGCAGGTTCACGCGACGCGCAGCGTTTTGTGCGCAGTGAGCGAGGAGAGGCGATTGCACATGCACAGCGTTTGCTGGATGCCCATCGCAGCGTGCTGGTGCAGCCGTATCTGCATGCGGTGGATCGGATTGGCGAATCCGCACTGCTGTATTTCAACGGCGACTACAGTCACAGCATTCGCAAGGGCGCCTTGCTCAAGCGTGGTGAAACCGCGACGCGCGCGTTGTTTGCAGCGGAACACATCAGCGCACGCGATGCCGACGCGGATGAGCGCGCCTTGGCCGAGCAGACATTGGCCGCGATCCCGTTCACGCCACCGCTGTTGTACGCGCGTATCGACATGATCCGCGATGCCGACAACCGCCCGTGCATCCTTGAACTCGAGCTGACCGAACCCTCGCTGTACTTTGCGTTTGGCGAGGGTTCGGTGCAACGATTTACCGCGGCGATCATCGCTTGTTTGAATACATCGGACAGCACAGCTTCTGCGCAATAAAAGCATTAAACGCTTGCCGCAATTCAGCGCGCGACTCCACCTCCACAACGCCTGTTTCAAACCTCGCGCGACTGCAACGCACGCTCGACTTCCTGGCGTTCGTGATCCGACAAACGCGCGGCTGCGGCATGGCAACGTGTGATCAAATCCGCGTCGCCGGGCATGCGTTCAATCAACTCCTTGAGCAAGCGGCTGGCCTCGTAGTCCGAGCCGATCGAATTTGCATCATCGAGAATTCCCGATGCCGACACTTTGCCGAAACCCGGCGCGTTGATCAGCGCAGTCAAGGCTTCGCGATGCTCGTGTTCCGAGCTGATATTGCGCGCAGCTTGCAGATAGGCCCGAGCAATGGTGTCGGCGTTATCGACGTGCTGCAACACGCTTTGCACCAGGCTGCGCCGCTCGTAATCGGAGGAGATGCTCTCGGCGCCGGCGAGGATCTGCTGCAATAATACGTCATCGTTCCTGACGTTTTTCAGCAACGCTTCGAGCGTGCGGCGATGCTCGTAATCCGAGCTGATTCCGGCGACCGCAGTCATCCACGCCGCGCGCGAAAGATGCCCGGCCAGCGACTGCGGCGCGACCGCCACGAGCAATTCGGCGCGCTCGTAATCCGAGCTCACATCGCCGACCAGCGTGAGCATGTGCGCGAGCAAGGCATCATCGAATTTCTGCTGCGTGAACAATGTCTCCAGGGCTTGGCGTTTTTCATAATCCGAACCGATCGCCGCCGTCAGGTCGAGCACTTGATCGAGATCCTTGCCGCGCAAGCTGGTTTGTTTCGACAGTTCGATGATGTAACGCGAGCGGCCCGAATCGGAATCGATCAGGGCGATTTCCGCGAGCACCGCCGCGACGCCGCCACGCTTGAGAAAACGTTGCACGCGCGCTTCGGCATCGAAGCCGCCGCTACGCAACATCGCCGGAATCACCTGCGCCAGCCACGCGCGCGCATCGGCGTCGAGCGCTTGTTCGTGATCGTGCAGCCAGTAGCGCCGCTCGACCTTGCCATTGACCAGTCGGTATTCGATGCGATGCGCATTACCATCGTGATCCTGCTCGATGCTGGCGGTGCCGGTCAGGCTTTCGATGTCATTTTCGTTCGCATTGAACGACACCTTGCCGTTGATCCTGACATCCAGCGTGCCTTGCTTGTCACGCGTACGGATCAGCGTGTGATCGTCATCGATCGAGATGTGATATTCGGCGCCTGACACGTTTGCTTTCGGCGCTACGGGTGGTTGCGGCGCAACCGGTGCAGCGGGCGGCGTCGGTACATCGGCGTGCGCAAACTGCAGCCCCGGCAGGATCATGGAAAAACCCATCAGCAAAGTCGTCACCAGACACGCGCCCAGCCAGCCGGTTCGTAAAGTATTCATCGGTGCTCCTTCAAGCAGTTGATCGACTCGTTGCATAAGTGGTGAACGTCGCTGCGCCATCGCGGCCGCAGGAGACCATCCAGCGTTGACATTGCTGCGCTGCTGCAGGCACGCCACCAGGCATTCGGCGAGCGCATGCGCGCCATTCGGCACGCTTGCGGCAGCGGCGTCGCAGGCCAGTTCGGCGCACTCATCAATACGTCGCCGCGCGAGATGCGTGAGCGGTACGAACCACAATACCGATTGCCAGATCGCGATGATTCGCCGCCAGCGCGGGTCACGCCGTTGCAAATGCGCAAACTCATGCGCGAGCGCCGCCTGCAGTTGCGCGCGAGACCACTGCAAACGCGCCCAACGCGGCAGCACGATGCAGTGACCGATCGCGAACGGCGAATCGATATGATCCAGCTCGAACAGTCGCGGCGCGGATCGTCCAGCCGCGTCCGCGAGCGCGTCCAGCATGTCCGTTGCGGACAGATCGTGGACAGCTTTTGCATCCCATAATAGTTGCCGAAGTTGCCACTCGGCGCGCAGCCAACGCGCGAGCTGCATGAGTGCGCCGGCCAGCCACAACGCGAGCAACGGCAGGATCAAGCCGCGTGGAATCTGCCATGGCGAAACCCCGGAGCTGATGTGTGCATCGATCGGCGCGCCGTCGATTTTTGCTGCGTTCCGCGGCGCCTGCTCGACCGCTGCAACCTGTCGCATATCGGTTGCGGTTTCCGCTTTGTGCTGCACATGGGATGACGCTACCGCAGGTACGGAAAACGTTGTACTGATTGAGTTTGTGCCGGGTACGTCGGGTGGCAGCGCACTCGGCAGCGGCATCGGCAAAAAAGCGATCGATGCCGTCAACGCACCACCAAACAACGCGCTGCGCCAGAGCAGTTCGCGCCAGGCCAGACGCAATTTCAACGTGCTATCGAGCAGCCAGGCGAGGGCCAGCAGCAGCATGCCGTGCATGGCGACCGTGAGCAGCCAAGCTACAAAATGGGTTATATCAATCATGGGATTTTCCCTTGCCGAGTTTGCGCCGCAACCGATCCAGATCACCGGGCGCCGTGTCGTCTTCTTGCATCAGATGTGCCATCAGTGCCTTGTGGTCGCCGGCAAACAAACTCGCGATCAGATCGCTGACCATCGAGCGCCGCACTTCGGACTCACTCACGAGTGCGCGATAAATCAGTTGGCGACCATCGCGCCGCAAAGCAACCGCGCCACGTTTTTCCAGACGCGTCAGCAAGGTCGCGACGGTGGTGTGCTTGATACCACGCTCGCCGGCCAGCACATCGGCCACCTCCGCGGTGCTAACTTCGCCGCGTTGCCACAGCACGCGCATCACCGCGGCCTGCAGTTCGCTCAGCGCAATATCGCGTTTCTTGGTCGTCATCGGTATTCTTCTACAGCTGTCGTACTACAGTTGTAGGACATCAGTTCGGAAAGCGCAAGCAGGCCGAAAGTCATGGCCATTTTTCGCGCACGCTTTTTTCGCCTTTGGGGGCGAAACATCGTTTAGCGTCCGCCATTCGAGCTATGCACAAATGTGCGCAATCACCGCGGGATTACCGCAAAGACAATCCACGCTACAATTGCGCATTGTGTTAATCACTCTGCCGCGTTCCGCGTCGGCGCAAACCTTGGGAATACCCGTATATGAAAATCCTTGTGGGTTACAAACGCGTGGTGGACTACAACGTCCGCATTCAGGTCAAACCCGATGGATCCGGCGTGGTCACCGACGGCGTGAAACTCTCGGTGAATCCGTTCGACGAAATCGCGCTCGAAGAAGCGCTGCGACTGCGCGAGAAAGGCATCGCCACCGAAGTCATCGTCGCCACGATCGGCCCGCCGGATGCACAAGCGCATCTGCGCAACGGTCTGGCGATGGGCGCGAATCGCGCTATCCACATCACCACCACCGAGGCGATTCAGCCGCTCACCGCGGCGCGCGCACTGCTCAAACTGATCGAGAAAGAGCAGCCGCAGATCGTGATCCTCGGCAAGCAGGCGATCGACGACGATTGCAACCAGACCGGCCAGATGCTGGCGGCGTTGCTCGGCTGGCCGCAGGCGACCTTTGCATCGAAGGTCGTGATCGATGGCGACAAGGCCACGGTCACCCGCGAAGTCGACGGCGGACTGGAGACACTGTCACTGACCCTGCCGGCCATCATCACCACTGACCTGCGCCTGAACGAGCCGCGTTACGTGACCCTGCCGAACATCATGAAGGCCAAGAAAAAGACGCTGGACGTGTTCAAGCCAGCTGATCTGAGTGTCGATCCAGCGCCGCGTCTGAAAACGCTCAAAGTGGTCGAGCCTGCCAAGCGTTCCGCTGGCATCAAGGTGCCGGACGTGGCCACGCTGGTCAACAAACTGAAAACCGAAGCCAAGGTCATCTGAGCTCGCGGTACGCGTAAAACAATCCATCGGGTGAGCCACCGGCTACCCTGACAACAGAGGAAACATCATGGCCGCACTCGTCGTTGCCGAACACGATAATGCTTCACTCAAGGGCAGCACCTTGAACACCATCACCGCCGCGATTGCGTGCGGTGGCGAAGTGCACGTACTGGTGGCCGGTCACAATTGCGGCCCAGCGGCCACGGCCGCGTCCCAGGCCGCAGGCGTGACCAAGGTACTGGTGGTCGATGGCGCGCCGTTCGGCGATGGCCTGGCGGAAAACATCGCCGCCCAGGTGCTGGCGCTGGCGCCTGGCTATTCGCACATCCTCGCGCCCGCCACCGCCTACGGCAAGAACATCCTGCCACGCGTGGCTGCCAAGCTGGACGTCGGTCAGATTTCCGAAATTACCAAGGTTGATTCGCCCGATACTTTCGAGC
>JAYVTP010000178.1:0-3377 GCA_043788685.1 Pseudolysobacter sp.
GTGCTGGCGACACGCATGCATATGACGATGTGGATCTATACCGGATCGATAGCGACGGTATCGGCATTGCTGGCCGCGTTTCTTCCCGCCAAAGATGGCGCGACCTCCTTGGTGATCGCGTTGCCGGGCAACGTGTATATCCTGATTTTCGTCGCACTGACGACGGTGAAGCGTTATTACATGCGGCGCATCGTCGCGCTGCAACGCGTGGATCCAGCATGAGTCGCAGCGTTTTCATCACCGGTACCGACACCGGCATCGGCAAGACCACCTGCAGCGCAGCGTTGCTCGTCGCATTAAGACGAAGCAGTCTGCGCGCGATCGGCATGAAACCCGTGGCGAGCGGTTGCCGACAAACCGCGCACGGCTTGCGCAACGACGATGCCGAATTGTTGCTCGAGTATGGCGAGCCGGGCATCGACTATGCGCTGGTGAATCCTTATGCATTCGCCGCACCGATCGCGCCATCGATTGCCGCGGCGGATGCGGACATCGTGATCGATCTCGACATTCTGCGTACCGCTTTCGCCACGCTGGCCCGGCACAGCGATGTGGTCGTGGTCGAAGGCGTCGGCGGCTGGGCGGCGCCGTTGTCGGATACATTGATGCAAGCCGATCTGGTGCGCGAGTTGCGCTTGCCGGTGATTCTGGTCATCGGCTTGCGGCTGGGTTGCATCAATCACGCGGTGCTCAGCGCGCGCGCGATTGTCGCGGATGGCTGCGAGTTGCTCGGCTGGATCGCCAATACGATCGATCCGCAAATGTTGCGTATCGAGGAAAATCTGGCGACGCTGAAAAGGCTGCTGCCGGCGCCGTGTCTGGGCCTGTTGCCGACACAAAATCCTGTCGATCCGATTGCGCTGGCGAGCGAACTGGACGATGCCGTGCGCGCACTGGCCTGATCGCACCGCGTTCACCTTGCCGTTCCGCATGGCGCGCCACACTTGCTAAACTTGGCAATCCAGCAAAATTTTTCGGAGTACGCATGTCGACCCAACGTTATTATTTGAGCATTGCCGATCTCGCGCACGCGCGCGGCGAAAATCCGGCGTTTTCGTTTCAGGGTGTTTCCGCCGAGAGTTTTGCGCAGGCGCTGCAGGCCGCGCTGCGCGAGCCAACTCTTTGGCAGCAATGGAGCGCGGAGCAGACCGATCCCGACAGCATTGATCCGGCGCTTGGCCAGACTGATCCCAGCGCGTTGGTGAGCGCAAAGCAAGCCGATTTGCATGTCGATATCGAAGTCGTGACCTCGCTCTCGCACACCATTCTCAAGCATCGCCTGGCGCTTCTCGCCGGCCAAAGCTGGGAACTGCACGACGTAAAACCTGCCTGAAATCGCGAGGCGATGCAGCGCACGCATGCCTTACGACACATGCGTCGCGCTGGCACGACTGGTTTACTGCGCCGTTCAAAACATTTCTGTCGCGCGGCGCCGAGCCGTAATTCACTACTGGAGACTTTCTCATGCATCGCTCACATGCCTGTTTGATGGCCGTGACGCTGGCGCTTGGCGCCTGCTCGGCAACGCCGCACAAAGCCGCTGAAACGAAATCGCCACCGACCGCGGATGCCGTTGCCGTGAATCCGTTTTTCACTGCCAGCGCCTTGCCGTTTCAAGCGCCGCCATTCGACAAGATCAAGGAAACCGACTACCAGCCGGCGATCGAGCAAGGCATGCAGCAGCACTTGGCCGAGATCGAGAAGATCGCCGACAACAGCGCGCCGCCGACGTTCGACAATACGTTCGTGGCGATGCAAAAATCCGGCGAGTTGCTGAATCGCGTGATGCGCTCGTTCAGTGCGGTGGCTGGCGCCAATACCAGCCCGCTACTGCAGAAAGTGCAGCAAGAAGAAGCGCCGAAGATGGCTGCGCACCAAGATGCGATCACGCTCAACAGCAAACTATTCCAGCGCATCGAAACGGTTTACAAGCAACGCGAATCGCTCAAGCTCGATGCCGAATCGCGTCGTTTGGTCGAAGTCACCTACGATAATTTTGTGCACGCCGGCGCGCGCCTTGCCGAGGCCGACAAGACCAAGTTGAAAGAACTCAACAAGGAACAATCCACGCTGAGCACGCAGTTCGGCAAACAGTTGCTGGCCGCAACCAGGGACGGCGCGCTGGTGGTGGATGACAAGGCCGCGCTCGATGGTTTGTCGGATGGCGATATCACCGCCGCCGCGCAGGCTGCGAAAGATCGCAAGCTCGATGGCAAGTGGGTGGTGACGTTGCAGAACACCACACAGCAACCCGCGCTACAAAGTTTGAACGATCGCGGCACACGCAAATCTTTGTACAAGGCGTCGTGGGATCGTGCCGAACAAGGCGACGCCAACGATACGCGCGAAATCATCAGCCGCATCGCTCAGCTTCGCGCCGAACAGGCCAAACTGCTCGGTTACCCAAATTACGCGGCGTGGAAGCTCGAGGATCAGATGGCGAAAACGCCGCCGACCGCGATCAAGTTCATGCGGGATCTCGTGCCCGCCGCAACCGCGCGTGCGCGCAAGGAAGCGGCGGATATCCAGGCCGTGATCGATCAGCAGAAAGGCGGTTTCAAACTCGCCGCGTGGGATTGGGAGCATTACGCCGAGCAGGTGCGCAAGGCGAAATACAATCTCGACGAAGCGCAGATCAAGCCGTATTTCGAGATCGACAACGTGCTGCAGAACGGCGTGTTTTATGCGGCCAATCAGTTGTACGGCATCAACTTCAAAGAACGCCACGACATTCCGGTGTATCAACTGGACGTGCGTGTGTTCGAGGTGTTCGATGCCGATGGCAGTTCGATGGCGCTGTTCTATTGCGACTACTTCAAGCGCGACAACAAGAACGGCGGCGCGTGGATGGGCAATTTTGTCCCACAGTCGAAACTGCTCGGCACCAAGCCGGTGATCTACAACGTTGCCAACTTCACCAAACCCGCGGCAGGCGAACCGGCGCTGCTGTCGTTCGCCGATGTCATCACGATGTTCCACGAGTTCGGCCACGGCCTGCACGGGCTGTTTGCGGACTCGGAATATCCACAATTGTCGGGTGCCAATACGCCGCGCGATTTCGTCGAGTTCCCGTCGCAATTCAACGAGCACTGGGCGACCGATCCGAAGATTTTTGCGCATTATGCGAAACACTACAAAACCGGTGAAGCGATGCCGCAGGCGCTGGTCGACAAGATCAAGAAATCCGACAAGTTCAACAAGGGCTACGACATGACCGAGCTGGTCGCCGCGGCGTTGCTCGACATGAACTGGTACACGCTCAAGGCCGACGCTGCGAAACAGGATGCCGACAAATTCGAGGCGGCGGCGTTGAAGAAAGAAAAAATCGATCTGGCCTACGTGCCGCCGCGTTATCGTTCGAGTTATTTCTCGCACAT
>JAYVTP010000179.1:0-5177 GCA_043788685.1 Pseudolysobacter sp.
AGCATCGAGCCGCAGATACCAGCGCGAGGCGTCGAACAGAATCGCCGCGAGCAAGGCGCGATCACGCGGATCGGTCAAACCTGCGCTGGCTTTTGGCAACACCAGCCGCAGCGATTCGCCACCGAGTGCGACTTGCGCCAAGGCCTGCGCTGCGATGGCGCGCACGCCGAGGGTGGTCATGATCGAATATTTTCCGCGGCGCAAATTTTCAGCTCGGGCCGCGCATTCACATAGTCGGCTACTGGCATGCGCCGACCGCCGGCGCGTTGCAGCTCGGTGATGCGTAGCGCGCCATTGGCCGTGGCGATATCGAGTCCGGACTTATTCGCCGCCAGCAAGGTTCCGGGGTTTGCATGACTCTGCATTGGCTGTGCTGTTGCGGCCCAGATGCGCAGACGCTCGCCGGCAATATCAGCCTCGGCCACCGGCCATGGATCGAACGCGCGTACCTGATGTTCGAGTGCGATCGCGGTGGCATTCCAGTCGAGCAACGCCTCGCGTTTCTCCAGCTTGTGCGCATAAGTCACGCCTTCGTCGGATTGCGCCGCAGCAGGCGGCATATCGTTATTTTGCAGGCGTGGCAGAAAAGTGCGCAGCAACTGTGCACCAAGTTCACTGAGGCGATCGTGCAGCGAACCGCCGCTGTCCTGCGCTGTAATTGCAGTGCTCAGACGCGCGAAAACCGGGCCGGTGTCGAGTTCCGCTTGCATTTGCATCAGGCACACGCCGATTTCGCTATCGCCGGCCAGAATCGCGCGTTGAATCGGCGCCGCGCCGCGCCAGCGCGGCAACAAAGATGCATGCACGTTCCAGCCGCCGTGACGTGGAATTGCCAGCACCTTGCGCGGCAAAATCAAGCCGTATGCGACGACCACGAGCAGATCGGGCGCGAGTCCGGCGAGGCGCGCTTGCGCGGCTACATCCTTGAATGTTTCGGGTTGTTCGACGACCAGGCCAGCGGCGAGTGCGGCTTGCTTGACGGGACTCGGCGTGAGTTGCCGGCCACGACCTGCAGGGCGATCTGGCTGGGTGTAAACCGCGGCGATTTCGGCTCCCGAGGCGATACAAGCATGCAGGCACGGCACAGCGAATTCCGGTGTGCCTGCGAACACCACTCGCAAGGGTTTGTGATCGGAAAGAATAGTCACGATTATTTGGCGTCCGCCATCAGGGTTTGATTACAACGGCGCGAGCATTTGTTTGCGTGACAAATCGCCGACCAGCCGGGCAAGGCCACTTACTCCCGATCAAGACCTGATCGATGCGCTGATTCGGCATTCGCACTCAGGCCGCAGGTGCGGTGGCGCGACGCGCTTTTTCGAGCTTCTTGCGTACCATTTCGCGCTTCAGCGGCGATAGATAATCGACGAACAATTTGCCGATGAGATGATCCATTTCGTGCTGGATGCAAACCGCCAGCAGGCCATCGGCCTCGATATGTTGCGGCTGGCCGTGACGATCCAGCGACTCGACCACGATCGAATCGGCGCGATCGACGTCCGCATAAATGCCTGGCACCGACAGGCAGCCTTCCTGATACGTCTGGCTGCCGTCGCGGCTGATGATTTTTGGATTGATCAGCACCAGTTGGTGGTTTTTTTCTTCCGAGACATCCAGCACCAGCAGTTGCTTGTGCACATTCACCTGGCTTGCGGCCAAGCCAATGCCTGGAGCGGCGTACATGGTTTCGAACATGTCGTCGATCAAGCGCAGTAGCGCATCGTCAAAATGGCTGATCGGCTGCGCCTGCGTGCGCAGGCGCGGATCGGGAAACTCGAGAATCGGCAAAAAAGCCATGGGCATTACCTCCGTTTGCTAGATGCGGCCCGCTGCCGCACGACGCAAGCCCAGCATCAAATCTTACCCGTTTTGCGCCGATACGGCGATGTTTGTTGCCGAATTGCGGTGCAGTAAACAGGAATAATTGCTGATTTATCGGCAAGATGGCTTGCTCTCTTACGACTTTGCGTTACAATCCTGACAAATTGGGGATCAAGCGAGTTAGCAGTCATGCCGAAGAAGCTCCTATGCGTTTGCGCGGGCCTGCTGATCACGTTGGGCGTGGTTGCCGGCGATGCTCAGTTAGCTGATAACCATCCGGACAGCTACACCGTCAAGAGCGGTGATACGCTCTGGTCGATCGCCGCGCACTTTCTCAAGCGTCCTTGGGAGTGGCCGCAGATCTGGCAATCCAACCCGCAGGTGCGCAATCCCCACCTCATCTATCCGGGCGATGTGCTCAGCTTGAGTTATGTCGACGGTCGCAACTCGCTCGGATTGGACGGTCCGCAAGTTCGCGCCAGCGGCAAGCAAGAGGCGATCAAGCCGATTCCGTTGGCGGCAGTCAAACCATTCCTGAAACATGCGCGCATTCTCAACGAAGACGAGTTCAAGCATCTGCCGCATGTCGTGGCGATCGAGGAGAATCGCTTGCTCGGCGCCAGTGGTCAACTGGTGTACGTGCGTGGATTGAGCGCCCAGCCGGGCCAGCAATACGCGTTGGCGCGTCCGACCAATCGTTACCACGAGATCACGCCGACGGAAGATCGCGTCGATGAACATCGCGAAACGATCCGTCAGCCGATCGACAGCCGCGATGGTCAGGAAAACATGCTGTGGCATCACGCGCCGTACGAAATCAGCTGGCACTCACGCGTCGAATTCCTCGGCTACGAAGTCATGGATTTCGGTACCGTACAAATTACCCGTGCCGGCGAACCAAGCTCGGCGCTGGTACTCGATTCCGATTTCGAAGTGCACGCCGGCGACCTGATTATTCCGATCGATACGCACAGTTACGATGCCGAGTTCGCGCCGCACGCACCGGCGCAAGTGCCGGACAACATGCGCGTGCTTTCCTTCACCGACGCGATCGATGCGGTCGGGCCGATGCAAGTAGTTGCGCTTTCGCGTGGCGCCCATGACGGCATCGAAAACGGTCAGGTGTTCGCGATTTTTCATCCCGGCGATGTCATCAACGACAACAGTGGTTATCCGGAAAGCAGTATGAAGGCGTTTCTGCATCCGAAGGACAAGCAGGTGCAGTTGCCCGAAGAATATATCGGCCACGTCATGATCTTCCGCACCTTTGATCGCATCAGCTATGGCTTGGTGATGGACGGGATTCGTCCGGTGCATTTGCTGGATCGCCTGCACGGTCCGGATTTGCCGTAACGAGTGGTGTTGAATCGATGCAACATGCAGGCGCCTCGGCAATGAAACCGGCGCGCCTGTTTTGCCAGGCGAGGCTTCCAGCGCTCCCGCATATCTGAGGCTACACTGTCGGCATGGATGCCCAATCGATTGATAATGCCATTGCCTGGCTGACCCTGATGCGTGCGCCGGGTCTCGGCGCTGCCACCTTGCGTGGCTTGATCGAACGCTTCGGCGACAGCCGCAAAGCGCTGCGCGGAACCCTGGCATCCCCTGCAACATCCGGCGTTGCGCAACCCGCGCTCGTTGCATTGCGCCAGCCCGATGAAAATTTGCTGGTTAGCGATCTGGCGTGGCTGGAGCAACCCGAACATCATTTCATCGGCTGGGATAGCGAGGATTATCCGGCGCTACTGCGGCGCATTCCGAGTCCACCTGCCGGCCTGTTCGTCAATGGCAATGCCGATCTGTTATGGACGCCGCAGGTCGCCATCGTTGGCAGCCGCAGTTCGAGCGAATCCGGATTATCCACCGCGCGCAGCTTCGCCAAGGCGCTGGTGCAAGCCGGTTTTGCGATCACCAGCGGCTTGGCCGATGGCATCGATGGCGCAGCGCATGCGTCAGCGCTGGACGCGGGTGGAACGACACTTGCCGTGCTCGGCACCGGCGTCGATCTGGTTTATCCGCGCAAACATCACGAACTTGCGCGGCGAATTGCGGCGCATGGCGCTCTGGTCAGTGAATTCCTGCCCGGCACGCCCGGCCGCGCCGAGAATTTTCCACGGCGCAATCGCGTGATTGCGGGCCTGAGTCTGGGCACGCTGGTGATCGAAGCGAGCGTGCAATCCGGCTCGCTGATCACCGCCCGGCTCGCGGCGGAACAGGGACGAGAAGTGTTTGCGATTCCCGGCTCGATCCACAACCCGCTCGCACGCGGTTGTCACCAATTGATCCGCCAAGGCGCGAAGCTGGTCGAAACGGCCGACGAAGTTATCGAGGAACTCGGCGCTCTTGCACAAACCTTGTCCGATGCGCTGCGCAGCCGGTTGTCACCTCGCGGCAATCCAGACGCACCATCGTCCCGCGCAACGATTGCAGACCCACATGCGCACGATCCCGATTACGCGCGTTTGCTCGTCGCACTTGGGCACGAAACGCTGAGTCTGGATATATTGTCGGAGCGTTCCGGGTTGACCGTGGCAGCCCTATCCTCCATGCTGCTGTTATTGGAACTCGAAGGCACTGTCGTGGCAGCACGCGGCGGAATGTACGCGCGTAGCGGTCGATGAAGATCCGCACTGCGCCGCACTATGCCTTCGCAAACCGAGTTTGCCCTGATCGCAGAGCGCATGGAGCTGATGAAAGAGAACGTGCTGGACGTACTGTTATACCTTTTCGAAAACTTCTTCAGCGAGGAGCCCGACGCCGGGCGTGATCGCGATTCGCAGCAATCCGTGTTGTTGAACGCCGGGTTTGCCGTCACCGAAATTCGCAAGGCATTTGACTGGCTCGACGGGTTGTCGCGGATGCGGCTCGGCGCGGAATTGTTGCGCCCGCTCGGCGGCGCTCCGGTGCGCGTATATGCGCCCGAAGAATTGCTGCGGCTGGACGCGGAATGCCGCGGTTTCCTGATGTTTCTCGAAGGCAACGGCATCCTCGATGCGGCGCAGCGCGAGCTCGTGCTCGATCGCGTCATGGCGCTGGATCTGGATGAACTCGACCTCGACGATTTGAAGTGGGTCGTGCTGATGGTGTTGTTCAACCAGCCCGGCCAGGAAGCGGCCTACGCATGGATGGAAAGCCATATGTTCGCCGAGCCGGGAGAGGTTTTGAACTAGGGCCTGTTAACACTAACTCATTATTCGTAGTATACTTCGGCAATGGAAATTACCGAAGCGCAATTTGCTCTTGTAAAAGACTGCCTTCCCGTGCAGCGAGGCAATGTGAGCATGACGAATCGGAATGTTCTCAATGCTGTTTTGTACGTCGCCGAGCAAGGCTGCAAGTGGCGCGGTCTACCCGCG
>JAYVTP010000180.1:0-11828 GCA_043788685.1 Pseudolysobacter sp.
CAAGCCGGTGTGCTGGTGCGCGAGCGCGAAATCCACGCGCTGAATGCGCAGCTCGAAGAACTTACTGCACGCACCGACGAGCATACCGAGCAGCTCGACAAACTCAAATCCGACAAGGTCGAAGCCGAGCGTCATCGCGACGATGCACAGCACGAGTTGTACATGGCGCATCGGCGTCAGGCGGAAATCGCCGGGCAGTTGCAAAGCCATCGCGGCAAGCTCGAAACCGCGCAGGCGCGACTCGAAAAAGTCGATGTCGAGCTGACTGCGATCCACGAAAAGCTCGAGATCGACCAGACCCACGCGCGCGAAGCACGCGCGCGGCTGGGGCAAGCGGTCGAGAGCATGGGCGATCTCGAACAGCAGCGACAGCATCTCGATGGCGAGCGTCGGCGTTTGCTCGAAACGCGCGAAGAAAGTCGCATGAACGCGCGTGAGATCGCCGATCAGTCACAGCAGCTTGCGCTGAGTATCGCGTCGAAACGATCGTCGATCGTCTCGCTCGAACAAGCCTTGCAGCGCATGCATGGCCAGCTCGCGCAGCTCGAATCGCGCAAGAACGAAATCGCCACACAACTCGAGCTAGGCAGCGATCCGCTGACCGCGCTCGAAAGCGAACGCCAGACTTATCTCAATCAGCGTTTGCTGGTCGACAAGCAGTTGGTCGAGGCACGCAAGGCGCTGGAAGATTGCGATGGCGAATTCCGCCGTCTCGAACAGCAACGTCATCACATCGAACACCAGCTAAACCAGAAACGCGAAGGTTTGTCGCAGCAGCGCCTCGGTGAACAAAGCCTGCGTTTGCGTGCGCAGAGTCTGGCTGAGGCGATCGCCGAAACTGGTCTCGAACTCGAAGCCGTGCTCGCCGTATTGCCGGTCGATGCGGATGCTGCGCGTTGGCAGGAACAGCTTACCGAACTCGAACAAAAGATCCGTCGCCTGGAGCCGGTCAACCTGGCGGCGATCCAGGAATACGAAGAGCAATCGCAACGCAAGACCTATCTCGATGCGCAACTGACCGATCTGAATACCGCGCTCGAAACCCTCGAAGGCGCAATCAAGAAAATCGACAAGGAAACGCGTCAGCGTTTCAAGGAAACATTCGACAAGGTCAATACCGGATTGCAGGAATTGTTTCCGCGCCTGTTCGGTGGCGGCCACGCGTATCTGGAATTGACCGGCGAAGATTTATTGTCGACCGGCGTTGCGATCATGGCGCGTCCGCCGGGCAAACGCGTTACCTCGATCACCTTGCTTTCGGGCGGCGAAAAAGCGCTGACCGCAGTCGCGCTGGTATTCTCGATTTTCCGTCTGAATCCCGCGCCGTTTTGTCTGCTCGACGAGGTTGATGCGCCGCTTGACGAAGCTAACGTCGGACGTTTTTCGAGCATGGTCAAGGAAATGTCCGAGCATGTGCAGTTTCTATTTGTGACCCACAACAAGGGGACGATGGAAGCGGCGATGCAGCTCTGCGGCGTGACCATGCGCGAGCCCGGCGTATCGCGGCTCGTGCAGGTGGATCTGGAAGAAGCGACGAAACTTGTCGGCGCGGCCTGAGTCGCGATCGGCGCAGCGATTTTTCTCGCGTATGGAACGTGCCCGGCGTTTCGCGTTTTCGCTACGTTAACACCAGGAATGTAAACTGCGGCTTGATCAGAGCTGCGTGCCCAAGAGGCGCGAACTTGCAGCACGCACTGCAACCAGAATTCGAAGCGGAGTTGGAATGGACACACAGGCGCTCAGCGCGAACGAACTACGAATCATCCTCGGCGTTCTTGGCTTCGTTGTCATCGCGCTGATTTACTATTTCGGACGCCCGAAAAAACCCGGCCAGGGCAAGCGAATCCTGTTCAAACGCGGTGGCGGACGGATCGAGCCAACCCTCGGCGAAGGTGACGCGGAGCAGGGCGAATTGAAGGTGAATCGCGATGAGATATCGGACGAATTCCACACGTTCGGTGAAGCGCGCAGCATTGGCAGCGCGCCAGCGGAAACCGCGCCGCCACGCGATGCGCATGTCGGCGTGCGTCCGCCGCAGCAACCGATCGAGCGCATCGTTACCTTGTTCGTGACCACGCGTGGCGCCGAGACGATTCCAGGCAGCGATCTTGTCGTCGCCGCTGAAAAGGCCGGCCTGCAATTCGGCAACATGAATATTTTCCATCGCCCGGTCGCCGGCCGACCCGAGGCTGGGCCGATTTTCAGCGTCGCCAACATGGTCAAACCCGGTAGTTTCGACATGAGCAAGATCGATGAGTTGCAAACGCCGGGGGTGACTTTTTTCATGACCTTGCCCGGCCCGCTGCCGGCGCTGGATGCGTGGGATGCGATGCTGCCGTGCGCGCAGCGTCTGGCTGAGTTGCTCGATGGCAGTGTGCTCGACGAAGAACGCAATGCGCTGGGTCGTCAGCGCGTCGCGCATATTCGCGACGAGCTGCGTGCGTTCGATCGCAAACAGGAACGCAACAACATCAAGCCGAATTGGTGATTTCGCGATCTAGTTCGGTTAGTCAATCGCCGCTTGCTGTTTGCCGCGTGCTAGTGTGATTGTTCTACTGACCTCGCCTAGGATGCATCGTCGCCCTTGTGGCGCGTATTCCATTCCGTCCATCGAGGTGATTTATGGCGAGCAAGCAGATCCAGGCAAGAAAAATCTCCACAGCACGTAGTTCGACCGTTCAGGCCAATCGGCTCTGGCTAGCTGGCCTAGGTGCTTTTTCGCTGACCCAGAAGCGCTTGAGCAAGGCATATGACGGCCTGATAACTGAAGGCCGTTCGTTGCAGCATCGCGCACGCTTGTCTGCCGTGAAGTTCTATGGCGAAGCGCAGACTCATATCAATGCAGTGGTGCAGCCGTTGAGCCACAAGGTGACGCAGGTTGCATCCGAGGCCAATACGCAGATCGAGGCGAATGTTGCCGCAGTGCTGAAGCGTCTTGGCGTATCCGCGAAAAGCAAAGCCGCGCCGCGCACGGTTCGCAAGACGACGGCTGGCAAGAAGCGCAAGCTCGCGAAGTAATTCCGCTATGAGGCGCGCCTTGATGCGCGCTGTCGGCCAACGATTTCATTCTCCACTCCCAACGCAATAGCTTATTTCGGTCGCGCAAGCGGCCGTTTTTTTATCGGTAGATTGAAAAATAGATGTGGGTGATAAAGCCGGTTTAATCCGCCGATTAGCTCGTCAATGTCACGGACGATACGCCTGCGCCAGCGTATTCAGATGCAGGCGTTCGGCATCGCGCAGAAACGGCGCGACCAGCACCATCACTTGATGAATGCCGTGACCGAGATCATCAATCTGCGAATCCGCACGCGCATTGCGCACGGCGTTGAAGTTCAGCCAGAACGTCGTCAGCAACAAGATATTTTCAGCCGTGGCGCGGATTTCCACCGCACTCGCGCGCATGATTTCCGCCTCCACCAAACCCTGCAAAACGTCGGTGGCGCTTTGCGCGGCGCGGCGCAGAATGCGGCCGAAATGCAGTTTCAACTTGCGGCTGCGCGAGAGAATATCGACCAGATCGCGATACAGGAAACGGAACTCCCACATGCACTCGAACACCAGATGCAATTGCAGCCAAATGTCTTCGAGGTTGGGCAGCCGTCCTTCCGGCAATAGCAGCGATTGATCCATGCGCGCTTCAAACTGCGCAAACAGATGCTCGACGATGTCTTCCTTGTTGCGATAGTGGTAATACAGATTGCCGGGGCTGATTTCGAGCTCGTCGGCGATGTGGTTGGTGGTGACGTTCGGCTCGCCGCGCGTGTTGAACAACACGAGGCTGATTTCGAGGATACGTTCGCGCGTTCGTCGTGCCATGCCCGCCATTCCCGCAATCCATCCGCCTGCCCGCCGCAAGCGTGCGACTCGAAGCTGCGATTCAGCTGCCGAGTTTCTTCACCACGTCGATATATTTCTGCATCGCATCCTCGGACTTCGTGCCCTTGAGCTTGGCCCAGGCTTCGTATTTTGCGGTGCCGACGAAATCGAAAAACCCCGGCTTTGGCCCCGCGACATTGCCTTCCGCGCTCTGCTTGTAGAGAGCGTAAAGTTTCAGCTTCATGTCGTTGTCCGGTGGCTCGGTCAGCTTCATGACGTCTTGCGCGGCGTGTTCGAATTTTGCTTTCAGATCGGACATGACATTCCCTCGATGTCGGTGTGATTTGGTCAGCGGTATCCTGACCAGAAGCGAGAGCGAGCTTGTAGCATGCGTTGCGCAGAGTGGTCAACGCGACCTGTGTCGGATCATGCTGAGTGAGCGATGTATTTGCGGCTACTTGGAAGCAGCACATCTGTGAGACTATCTTTTCACAGACACCAGCATGGGGAGCGCGGCATGAGTTATTTCGTCACCGGGGCCACGGGATTTATCGGTCGGCATTTGCTCGCCAACCTGCTCAAGCGCAAGGGCCGGATTTATTGCCTCGTGCGCAAGAGTTCGCTGAAAAAATTTGCCGAATTGAAAGAGAGTTTCGGCAGCGATAGCGAGCGCCTCGTGGCGGTCACCGGTGATCTGGCCAAACCCCGGCTCGGTGTTACGCCCGCACTACTCAAGGAGCTTGGCGGCAAGATCCGCCACGTATTCCATCTCGCAGCGATCTACGATTTGTCAGCGAGTGCGGAAAGCCAGCAGGTCGCGAATATTGACGGTACGCGCAACGCCGTGGAGCTGGCCGAAGTGATCAAGGCCGGATGTTTCCACCACGTCAGCTCGATCGCCGCCGCGGGTCTGTATCCGGGGGTATTTCGCGAAGACATGTTCGCCGAGGCTGAAGGTCTCAATAACGCCTATTTCCGTACCAAACACGATTCCGAAGGCATCGTGCGCAACGAGTGCAAGGTGCCGTTTCGCATCTACCGCCCGGGTGCCGTGGTCGGACATTCGAAGACCGGCGAAATCGACAAGATCGATGGCCCGTATTATTACTTCCGCCTGATCAAGAAACTGCGCGAAGCGCTGCCAGTGTGGATGCCGACGATTGGTATCGAGGGCGGTCGCATCAATCTCGTGCCGGTGGATTTTGTCGTCGATGCGATGGATCACATTGCGCACAAACCGGGCCTCGATGGCCAATGTTTCCATCTCACCGATCCCGCGCCGCGTCGCATCGGCGAGGTGCTGAACATCTTTGCGCGCGCCGGCCATGCGCCGCAGATGACGATGCGCATTGACGCGCGGATATTCTCGTTCATTCCGTCGGCGATCAAGCAGGCGCTCGCGAGTTTGCCGCCGATCAAGCGTTTCACCAGCGTGTTGTTGCGCGATCTCGGCATTCCGGCCGAAACCATGCAGCTCATCAACTACCCGACGCGTTTCGATACACGCGAAGCGGATCGCGCCTTGCGCGGCAGCAAGATTCGCGTGCCCGATCTGGAGACCTACGCATGGCGTCTGTGGGATTACTGGGAGCGTCATCTCGATCCCGATCTTTTCGTCGATCATTCGCTGACCGGCAAAGTGAAGGGACGTGTGATCGTCATCACTGGCGGTTCGTCCGGCATCGGCAAGGCGGCGGCGCTCAAGATTGCCGCAGCGGGCGGCAAGGTGGTGATTTGCGCGCGTGGTCAGGATGAACTCGATGCGACCAAAAAAGAGATCGAGGCGGCCGGCGGCATTTGTTTCACATACGTCACCGATCTGGCCGATCTGGCGTCGTGCGATGCGCTGGTGAAAACGGTGCTGGCCGAACATGGCGCGGTCGATGTGCTCGTGAACAACGCGGGTCGTTCGATCCGCCGTTCGATCGCACTCAGCTATGATCGTTACCATGATTTCGAGCGAACGATGCAGTTGAATTACTTCGGCGCGCTACGATTGATCATGGGGTTTCTGCCGTCGATGGTGGAAAAACATCGCGGCCACATCATCAATATTTCGTCGATCGGCGTGCTCACGAACGCGCCGCGTTTTTCGGCTTACGTCGCGTCGAAAGCGGCGCTCGATGCATTCTCGCGCTGCGCCCAGGCCGAGTTCTCCGACAACGGCATCAGCTTCACCACGATCAATATGCCGCTCGTGAAAACGCCGATGATCGCGCCGACCAAGATGTACGATTACGTACCGACGCTGACGCCCGAAGAGGCGGCGGATTTCATCGTCGAGGCGATCGTCGAGCGTCCAGTGCGCCTGGCGACGCGCATGGGCACGTTTGCGCAGGTGATGTATGCGGTGGCACCGCGCGCCTACGAAATCATCATGAACAGCGCATTTCGTTTGTTCCCGGATTCGGCTGCAGCAAAAGGCATCAAGGGCATCCGCGAAGAAAAGCAGCAACCGCCATCGAGCGAACAGATTGCCTTGGCCGCACTGATGCGCGGCGTGCACTGGTAAGATTGCTGAATCGCGCGGGATTTCCCGCACGCTTTCATTGTTGAATCATTTGCGCGTCACGCGATGCGCGAATGATTTAAGCACAGGCCTAGTCGTTCGGCAGATTGTTGAGAATAATCGCCGGCAGACGATAACCCGGTAGGTTCCACGGCAGCCGATTGGCCAGCACTACCAAGGCGTTCGGGTCAGAGTCTGCACTCGCTGTGACCTTGCCAGTCACCGCCGTCAACGCACGATTGTAATAAGCACCGAGCGTATCGAAATAGGTAAAACCCTGCGCGCTGGCCTGGCCGGATTTTGCCGTCAGCGCGCCGGTATCGTCGAAGTGCAATGTATCGACCGGCGTGACGCCATCGAACATCGAGCGCAAGTAAACGAAGGTATTGTTCAGATAAATCAAGCGGGCTTTGCCGATACTCTGATTGATCGTGGTGGTGACATCGGCCGAGCCATCTGCATTTGTGATTTGCGCGTAGGTAATACTCAGCGGGTAATCGTCCAGCACTGTGGCGCTGATGCTGTTGCTACCGGTTTTTACGTCGGTCGTGCGTGTGACCGTGGTGTGCTGCGTCAGCGCCTGGATGTAATGGGTGTCATCGATGGTGAATTGCTGCGTATTGGAAAACGCCACGTTCTGCATTAGCGTGGTATCGACGCGGCCATGCGACGTCACAACGTAACCGGCAATCGTTGAAATATGCGAACCGGTAACCGTCACCGTGCCGCTCGCCGCCGTGGCCGCATTGTTGAAGTTCGTGGCGGTGATCACGACCTGGTTGTTGATCTGTTGCACAGGTGCGCCAGTCAGCGTGTTGCTGGTCAATGCGCCGCCAACCCGAGTCGAACCCGCGTCGAGATACAACAGCAAGGTTGCGGTGGTCGCGAAATGATCCTGGGTGTTAAACACGCTGAGACTCAGCGTGTGCGGCTGGCCGTTGTTAAGTGTTGCGGCGAAGGGCGTCAGATCGACACGGTACGGCTTGAAATTGAGCGTTTGCACGCCGGGAATCGGTCGCCACAGGTACGGATCAATACCGCCGGTATAGATCCACGGAAATACTGGCGCCACACCCGCAGGCTGGCCGTCGATGGTGAGTTCGGTTTCGCGAAAGCCGCTGCCGGGGCAGGATTGCAGCGCGGTCGCGAGTTGATCCGGCACACACAGATACCAGAATTCATCGCCGGCTTGGCTTTGTGCAATCACGTCGAGATAGGCGCGTTCGATATTCGTCGGCAGGGTAAATGTCGTCGAGTTTTTATCGCTCGCACTACTCACACTCACGGTGCCGCCACTGGCGCTGCTTGACATCGGTAGCACGACATCAGGCAAAGCCGGCGTCGGCGCGTTGGCCACGGTCGGATAGAACAAAAGATCGGCGTTGCCGGTAATGACGCCGGTGTAGGTGCTGTCGACGGTATTGCCGAGATCGGCGCGTCCCGATTGTGTCGTTGCCAGCAGCGCGGAATAGTCGGTGATGTCACGCTCGGCATGCCAGCTCGGACTGACTGCGGCGGAGGGTTCTTGTGTGGTTCCGAAATACACGTTCACGCCGCCGATCCAGATTTCCGCAGTGCGATCAAACTGCCGACCGGCATTGACCGAAAAATCTGCGCTCAGCACGACGGCGGCCCACGGCTTGGGGCAGGCGGAAGGTGGTGCGTAGTCGAACGGTTTGCTGCTGTAGTCGGCAAACGTCTGGCCGACCAACAGATGAACCACACACGGCGTGGTTGACGGGTGCGGCACACCCGGACCGGCTTGGGTAACGCCGGTTGCGCCGATCACCGGGGCGGGTGGCAAGGTATCTGCCACTGATGCCGCGGGTGCGACAACCAGCACCGCCAGCAACGACGAAAAAAGCACGTTGAAGCGACGTTGATTCGAACGAATATCCATCTTGCACTCCCGGTATTTGGCTGAGCCCGAGAGTGGAAGGTAGCACCGCCCCGCCGCACGTCAATAGCCGCCGCGGCAGATTGATCGAAGGATTTTTTCAGTTCCAGAAAGGACAAATCCGCCAGTCATCACGTACGGGAGGGACTGCGCATGCGACGACTGACGGATTTGCAACGGGCGGATTTGCAACTGGTAAAACGTGGCGATTGATAGCGTGCAATTCTGATGCGGTGTCAAAGCATCCCGATCTTGCATTATTTGCAATTATTTACTGAAATGCTTGCTCTCAATTGGCCGAGGCCGCACCAATTGGTAGCGCACCGGTCGTTTCGTAATTATTTCTTTGGTACGGATTTCGCCGTTTTGCGTGTATTCGTCGTGGCCGGCTTGGTGGTCTTTTTCGCGGCGAGTTGCGCATCTTCGAGATCCTTGGCAAGGTCAGCCAGATCGTCACGCGATTTCCGCGGCGTCTTGCTGGCGGCGGGCTTGGCGGCAGCCTTTGCGACGGGTTTTACGCTGGCAGCGGGAGCAGCCTTCGCTGGCGTCTTGTTGATCTGCTTGCTCAGCGCGTCAACCCGATCAATCAGGGTTTGCAATTCCTTGCGACTTGGCACGCCGAGACTACCCAGCGAGCGTGATACCCGGTCCTCGAACACTTTTTCGAGCTTGTCCCAGGTTTCCTGCGTGCGCTCTTTCACCTGGCTAACGCCGGTCTCGACTGCGCCGCGCATTTCCTCGACTTTGCCACTGGTGAAGTGGCGGGTTTTCTGTTCCAGCGCCGTCCCTTCCTTGACCAGATTCTCAAACAGCTTGTTGCCTTCTTCCTGCGCCTTGGAGAATGCACCGAGGCCGGCCAGCCAGATCTGCTGCGCGGATTCCATGATCGACTTGCCTAGCGACTCTTTCGATTTTTCGACCTTGGCGGTAGTTTTCGATTTCAGCTTGGGCTTGCTCATGGAATTCTCCGTATTGATTATTCTGATGCGGCCAGCGTTATGCCGGTGCGAGGAATTTCTACTGTAACGACAGACGTTAGAACAATCACACTATGCCAAAGTCCGCCATTGACTTCGGCATATTTACTGCGCGACAGAAATAAGCGTCTAGCCGAAATCCTCATCGAGACGACGATTGATTTCACCTTCGATCATCGGTTTCAGCGCGCCGAACAAAAAGCCCAATTCGGCGTGAACATGGATCTCGCCCTTGCTGATCGCGATCGTGCCGTTCACGCCGGAACGCGTGAAATGCAGCGTGTTGGCCTGCCACTCGGTTTTGACGTCCAGTTTTTTGGTCATCGCTGCGGCGGTGTGAGTGACGGCCGCTTTTGCATCCTTGATCGACTTGGAATGCGGGCGACGAATATCGATGCTTGGCATGCGTGGAAACTCGGTTGATTCAAGTGCATGTATGATGCCCGAATATGCCAATCAAGGCATCCGGCGATCCGGTTTTGTCTTGCCGGCATGAGGTCTGTGCTACATTGCCGCGCAGAAAAAAGCCAAAAGAATCAAGCAAACGGATTTTGATGCGACTGACCTTTCCCAATGCCGAGCAACAGGATGTGGTGACCGATGCCGGCATCATCAGTCTTGGTGCCAATGCGGAAAACACCATCGTGCTGGCCGGCGATGGCGTACAGCCGTTGCACGCATATATTTTTGTCGATGCGCGCGGCATCGTGCTCAACGTCACGCCGCCGGCACGTGTGCATGTCAACGCACGACCTGTGCGCGAAAAAGCGCTGTTGCGCCTCGGTGACGTTCTCAGCATCGATACCGTGCAAATTTTGCTCAAGCCGGATCGCGATAGCGATATTCGCACCCAACTGACCGAGATCAAGTCACCGCAAAAAAGGGTGCTGCCGAGCGACAAGCCCACCGCGGATGCACCGCGTTGCACACCCTCGCGCGTGGCCTTGCGCGGAATTTCCGGCAGTCATTTCGGTCGCATCGTGGCATTGCGCGGACGCCTGACGATCGGTAGCGGCGCGCACTGTGATCTGCGTCTGGACGAGCCGCAAATGCCGCGCGAACACGCTGCCATCGAATGCGTCGATGACGCGATCCAACTGCGCGATCTGGGTTCGACGCAAACCACTCGCGTCAACGGCGTCGTGGTGCGCGATGCGGTATTGCATTCGGGTGATCAGATTGCGTTCGAGCGCAACCGGTTTGTGATCGAAGCGCCGGGTTTGCCGCAACGCTTGCTCTCCGGCTCCGAACCTGAATCGCAAGCCGATCAGCTCACGCAATCGTGGCGTTTGCCGGTGATTCCCGAAACTGCGCCAGCACCCAGCAAACCGGCGCCGCGCGGCGAGATCTGGTGGCTGATTGGCGCTGCGGCGTTGATTGGTATCGCTATCGCTGCCGCACTTCTGATCAAGTTCTAGGCGCGGCATCGGGTTTTGCTGCAGTCAGCCAGCGTTTCCACGGCAGTCGCAAAGCAAATAAAATCATCAGCACGGAGGCATAAATCAGCGGCTCGCGTACATCTTTTTTCACCAGCCAGTAAAAGTGCAGCACCGCGAGCACGCCGATCGGATATATGAGCTTGTGCAGGCGCCCCCAGTTGCGACCGAGGCGGCGCATCATGCCCTTGGTTGATGTGATCGTTAGTGGCAGTAACAGCAGCCACGCGCTGAAGCCGACAGTGATGTATGGGCGCTTGATGATCTCGGCAAAAATCTGCGTCCACAGCCCCTGCAGATCGAGGCTCAGATACACCGCCAGATGCACGCTCGCATAAAAAAACACGAACAGCCCGAGCATGCGCCGGAACCGGATCCATTGCGCCCAGCCGGTGATACGCCGCAGCGGCGTCATTGCGAGCGTGATCAGCAAAAACCGCAGCGCCCAGTCACCGCTGCGATGTTCGAGTTCGGCGACGGGATCGGCGCCAAGATCATTATTCAGCAGCCGCCACAACAGCCACGCGATAGGCGCGAGGCAGGCAACAAAAACCAGCGGCTTGAGCGCGGCGGCACGATCGCGAGGTTTCCACATCGTCAGAAATTCTGATGCAGGTCCATGCCGGCATACAGGCTGGCCACCTGTTCGGCATAACCGTTGAAGGGTTTGGTTTCGATACGCGGTGCGAACAGGCCGCCGCCGGCGCCGATGCGGCGTTCGGTTTTCTGGCTCCATCGCGGATGATCGACCTCGGGATTGACGTTGGAATAAAATCCGTATTCAGTGGCGGCCGCATCGTTCCACGAAATGCGCGGCTGGCGTTCGACGAACTCGATCTTGACGATCGACTTGATGCCCTTGAAACCGTATTTCCACGGCAGCACCAAGCGCAGTGGCGCGCCGTTCTGGTTCGGCAATTCGCGCCCGTACATGCCGGTGGCGAGCAGCGCGAGCGGGTTCATCGCCTCATCAATGCGCAAGCCTTCGCGATAAGGCCAATCGAGTGCGGCATAACTCAAACCCGGCATTTGCGCTGGCCGATTGACGGTGGTGAAGGCGACATATTTTGCCTGCGCGGTCGGTTTGAAGCGCTTGAGCAAATCGGCCAGTGGAAACCCGACCCACGGAATCACCATCGACCAGCCCTCGACACAACGCATGCGATACACGCGCTCCTCAATACTCTGGC
>JAYVTP010000181.1:0-8368 GCA_043788685.1 Pseudolysobacter sp.
CCAGGTGCGCATTGCCGCGAGCGACGAAGCCGGCAAGTTCACTGCGATTCCGCCACGCGCGAGTTGGGATCTCGATCCGAATGCCGCGTACGTGCACACCGTCGCCAACGAAACCATTCACGGCGTGGAATATCATACGGTGCCCGATGTTGGATCGGTGCCGCTGATCTCCGATTTGTCGTCGACGATCCTGTCGCAGCCGATCGACGTTTCGCGTTTCGGCATGATCTACGCCGGCGCACAGAAAAATATCGGACCTTCGGGTCTGGTGGTAGTGATCGTGCGCGAAGACTTGCTCGAGCGTTGCCCGAAAAGTATTCCGAAGATTCTCAATTACGCGGAACATGCGGCGAACGGCTCGATGCTGAATACGCCGCCGACGTTCTCGTGGTATCTCGCCGGCCTGGTGTTCAAGTGGGCCAAGGCGCAAGGCGGCCTCAAGGCGCTCGGCGAGATCAATCGGCAGAAGCAGGAGTTGCTGTACGGCTATATTGATGGTTCCGGTTTCTATCGCAACCCAGTTGAAAAATCCGCGCGCTCGTGGATGAATGTGCCGTTTACATTGCCGAGTGAAACGCTCGATTCGGTATTCTTGAAAGAGTCCGAGGCGGCGGGTCTGCTTGCACTGAAAGGCCATCGCGCTGTCGGCGGCATGCGCGCCAGCATCTACAACGCATTGCCGCTGCAAGGCGTACAGGCGCTGGTCGATTTCATGCGCGACTTCGCGACTAGAAATGGCTGAGTCGTCACTCGGCGCAACGACTCTTCTCTGGACTGGTTTTCTGTAAACCGGCCATCTGAAATTATCTGATTACTTCCGATGACGGAAGCGGAGCATTGCATGTACAAGATTCAAACGTTGAATAATATTTCGAAGAACGGCCTGAGCCGTTTGCCGACCGGCCAATACAACATCGCCAACGAATTTGCCGAACCCGATGCCGTGCTGCTGCGTTCCGCCGACATGCACAAGATCACCATTCCGACATCGGTCAAGGCGATCGGGCGCGCTGGTGCGGGCGTCAACAATATTCCGGTGGCGGAGCTTTCCAAGCGTGGCGTGCCCGTGTTCAACGCGCCTGGCGCGAACGCAAACGCGGTGAAAGAACTCGTGCTCGCCGGCATGCTGATCGCGGCGCGCAATCTTGGCGAGGCATTGAGTTTTGTCGGTTCGCTCGATGTCAAAGAAGATCTGCACCACAAGGTCGAGGCCGAGAAAAAACGTTTCGTCGGTTCCGAACTCGCTGGCAAGACACTCGGCGTGATCGGCCTTGGCGCGATCGGTGTCAAGGTTGCGAACGCGGCACGCGCGCTCGGCATGCGCGTATTCGGTTTCGATCCGCACATGACGGTTGATGGCGCGTGGCAATTGTCGGCCGAAGTGGTCAAGGCCGGATCGCTCAACGAGCTTTATGCGGCGTGCGACTACATCACTTTCCACGTGCCGCTGAACGATGCGACGCGAGGAATATTTGCGGTCGAGTCGCTGGAACATCTGCGCAGCGGTGCGGTGCTTATGAACTTTGCACGCGAAGGCATTATCGATCCGATCGCGTTGCGCCACGGGCTGGACGACGGTCGTATTGGTCGGTATGTTTGTGATTTCCCGTCGGCGGAACTGGTCGACCATGCACGTGTGATCGCCTTGCCGCATCTTGGCGCATCGACTGCTGAAGCGGAGGAAAACTGCGCGCTGATGGTGGTCGATCAACTGCGCGATTATCTGGAAAACGGCAACATCCAGAACGCCGTGAATTTCCCGAATACGCGCATGGCGCGCGTCGGCGCGGCGCGCATTTCGATCGCCAATCTGAATCGGCCGAACATGATCGGTCAGCTCTCGCAGGTGATCGGCGCGGCCGGTTTGAATATTTCGCAGATGCACAATGCATCGAAAGGCGATCTCGCCTACAGTCTGCTTGACGTCGACTCGAGCGTGCCGGAGTCGCTGATTACCAGCATCGCGGCGATCGACGGTATTCTTTGCGTGCGAGTAATTTGAAATGGCGACCGACACCGACCACGAAACACCGCAACCGCAGTTCACCTTGGCCGAAGCGCGCACGCGCATCGACGGCATCGACCGCACGATTCAGGAGCTCATCGCCGAACGCGCGCGCTGGGCGCACCAAGTCGGCAAGGCGAAAGGTCCGCTCGCCGCAGCGATCGATTATTACCGCCCCGAGCGCGAGGCGCAGGTTTTGCGCATGGTGGTGGATCGCAACGATGGTCCGCTCGGCGACGATGTATTGGTGCGGTTGTTTCGCGAAATCATGTCGGCCTGCCTCGCGCAGCAGGAGCCGCTCAAGATCGGATTTCTCGGCCCGGAAGGCACATTCAGCCAGCAAGCGGTGTTCAAGCATTTCGGTCATTCCGCGCATGGCCTGCCGCTCGCCAGCATCGAAGAAGTATTTCAGGAAGTCGAAGCCGGCAATGCCGATTTCGGTGTGGTGCCGGTGGAGAATTCGGGGCAGGGCACGATCCAGACCACGCTCGACATGTTCCTCACTTCATCGTTGAAAATTTGCGGCGAAACCGAGCTGCGCGTGCATCAATATCTGCTGTCGCGCACCGGCAAGCTCGAAGACATCGAGCGCGTGTATTCGCATCCGCAATCGCTCGCGCAATGCAAAACCTGGCTGCGCGCGAATCTGCCAAACGCGGAAAAAATCGCAGTATCGAGCAATGCCGAAGCCGCGCGTCGTGCTCGTAACGCCGACGATGCCGCAGCGATCGCCGGCGCTTCCGCCGGGCATGTTTATGGCCTCAAGCATGTCGTCATCGATCACATCGAGGATCGTCCCGACAACACCACGCGTTTCCTCGTGATTGGTCGTGAAATTTTCCCGCCGTCCGGACACGATCGCACCTCGGTGCTGGTGTTCATCAAGGATCAACCTGGCGCGCTGTTCCACGTGCTCAGCCCGTTCGCCAAGCACGGCATCAGCATGAACCGTATCGAGTCGCGGCCGTCGCATCAGGGGCATTGGCAATACGCGTTTTTCATCGACATTGGCGGTCACGTTGAAGAAGATTCGGTACGCCAGGCGCTGGCCGAGCTCGCGCCGTTCACGACCCAGGTCAAGGTGCTGGGCTCTTACCCCGTCGCGGTGCCATGAGTTTCGACGCACACGCATTGGCCAATACCGCGACGCGCGGCCTGCGTGCGTATGATCCCGGCCATGATCTGCCGGCGTTGCGAATGCGTTTCGGCGCCGGTTTGTGCGAGCTCGGATCGAACGAAAACAGTCATGGCCCGAGTCCCGCGGCGCTCGCTGCCATCGCGTCGGCACTGCCGGATATTTTTCGCTATCCCGATCCGAAAGGCGCAGCGCTGAAGACTGCCCTCGCGGCAGATCTCGACTGCGCCGAAAACGAAATTACGCTCGGCAACGGTTCGCACGAATTGCTGATGCTGATCGCACAATGTTTCGCCGACGCCGAGCACGACGTCGTATTTTCGCAATTCGGTTTTGCGGTGTTTCCGATTGCGACGCAGGCCGCCGGCGCGCGCGCCGTTGCGGTGCCGGCGTTGCCGCGCTCGCATGCGGCGATGCCGCTCGGTCACGATCTCGCCACGATGGCCGGCAAGCTCACCGAAAACACACGCCTCGTGTATCTGGCCAATCCGAACAATCCGACCGGCACCTGGTTCGGTGATGCCGAACTACTCGCGTTTTTGCAGCACGTTGCAGCACATGTTTTGGTCGTGGTCGACGAGGCATATCACGAATTCGTCACCGTGCCTGAATTGTCCAGCGCGTTGCGTTTTGTGCCGCAGTTTCCAAACCTGATCGTCACGCGCACGTTCTCCAAGGCGTATGCACTGGCGGGGTTGCGTATCGGTTATGCGCGCAGTTCCGCCGCCGTTGCCGGCGTGCTCGAATGCTTGCGCGAGTCGTTCAACGTGAATGTATTTGCACTCGCAGCGGCGCAAGCTGCGCTGGCCGATCAGGCACGCGTCGCCATGGTGCGCGCTGCGATTGCGACTGAGCGCGATTGGCTAACGCAGCAACTGCGCGCACTCGATCTGTTTGTATTTCCGTCGCAGACCAATTTTGTACTCGTGGATTTTGCGCGTGATGCCGCAGTCGTAGAAAAACTCCTGTTCGAGCGCGCTGTGGTGGTGCGCCCGATGGGCGGCTACGGCTTGCCGCAATGCCTGCGCATCAGTGTCGGCATACGCGCGGAGAACCAGGCATTTCTAGACGCCTTGACGGCGGCGCTTGCCGCGTGAGCAAAACGAATGGATAGCGGCGCGCCGGTGAATTATCTGAGTTCGCCCAGCGGCCCGTTGCGTGGCGAGATTTGCGTTCCCGGCGACAAGTCCGTGTCGCATCGCGCGATCATGCTCGCGAGCCTCGCCGAAGGGCGTTCGCAGATCAGCGGTTTTCTCGAAGGCGAAGATACCCTCGCCACTGCGGCTGCGTTCGCCGCGATGGGCGTGCACATCGAAACCCCGAGCGCGAGCGAACGCATCGTTCACGGCGTCGGTTTGCACGGCTTGCATGCACCGTCGCAGCCCATCGATTGCGGCAACGCCGGCACCGGCATGCGTCTGCTGACTGGCTTGCTTGCCGGGCAGAAATTTTCGTCGACGCTGAGTGGTGATGTTTCCTTGTCGAAACGACCGATGCGACGCGTCATTGAGCCGCTGTCGAAAATGGGCGCACACATTACATCGGGAACGGTTGGTTTGCCGCCGCTGCTGATCGATGGTGGGGCGAACTTGGTTGGCATCGATTACCGTTTGCCGGTCGCCAGTGCGCAGGTCAAGTCGGCGATTTTACTGGCGGGTTTGTATGCGCACGGCGAGACGATCGTGCGCGAGCCGCATCCCACCCGCGATTACACCGAACGCATGCTCGCCGCGCTCGGCTGGCCGATCAAATTCAGCGCCGGATATGCACGTATCACGGGCGGTCATCGATTGCATGCCGGCGCTATTCGCGTGCCTACGGATTTTTCCTCGGCTGCGTTTTTTCTGGTCGCAGCGACCCTGGTGCCGGGGTCTGATCTGCTGCTGCGCGAAGTCGGCATGAATTCGCGCCGCACCGGTTTGCTGGCCGCGCTGCGCCTGATGGGGGCAGATATCGTGGAAGAAAATTCGCGCGAGCTCGGCGGCGAGTCCGTCGCTGATCTGCGCGTTCGATCCGCGCCGTTGCACGGCATTGACGTGCCGATCGTGCTGGTGCCTGACATGATTGATGAGTTTCCGATTCTGTTCGTTGCGGCAGCCGCCGCAAAAGGTCACAGTGTGATTCGTGGCGCCGCCGAATTGCGTATCAAGGAATCGGATCGTATTGCGGTCATGGCGAAAGGTTTGCGCGAACTCGGCATCAACATCGAAGAAACGCCGGATGGCGCGATCATCGAAGGTGGGATTTTGCGCGGCGCTGTCACCGATGCGGTCGGCGATCATCGCTGCGCCATGAGTTTTGCGGTGGCTGGCCTGATCGCAAGCGACGTGGTGCAAATACGCGATTGCGCGAATGTCGCGACTTCGTTTCCGGGCTTTGTTAATCTAGCGAATCGCTGCGGATTCGCGTTGCAACTCGAATCCGCCTGATCCATCTGACTCGCCCGAAATCATCCCGCCTTGGCGGAGAGTAAACAGCATGCCTGCGAATCCACTTTCCGCACCACGACCGCCCAGCGCGGTATTGACCATCGACGGGCCGAGCGGCTCGGGCAAGGGCACGATCAGTCGTCTGGTCGCGGAAAAGCTCGGCTGGCATCTGCTCGATTCGGGCGCGCTGTATCGCGCGGTCGGTTATGCGGCGAGCATGGAGGGTATCGATCTTTCCGATGCGGAGGCGGTGACGCGTTGCGCCGAAAGCACCAAAATCCGTTTTCGAGATGAAAACGGGGAAACCCGCGTGATCGTCAACGGC
This sequence comes from Pseudolysobacter sp., assembly GCA_043788685.1. GTDB lineage: Bacteria > Pseudomonadota > Gammaproteobacteria > Xanthomonadales > Rhodanobacteraceae > Pseudolysobacter. Next base: position 5,895 of record JAYVTP010000181.1, read on the forward strand.
CACGATGCGAGCAACGATATCCGCACCGAAACCTGCGGTGCGGCGGCCTCGGCGATTGCCGCGATCCCGAACGTGCGCAGCGCATTGCTGGAAAAACAGCGTTCCTTTCGCAAGGCGCCCGGCCTGGTCGCCGATGGCCGCGACATGGGCACGGTGATCTTTCCGGATGCAGGACTCAAGGTGTTTCTGACCGCGAGCGCCGACGAGCGTGCGCGGCGACGCTATAAACAGTTGAAGGACAAGGGCTTAAGCGTTACACTCCACGCCCTTTTGCGCGAAATACAGGCACGCGATACTCGCGATGCCGAACGCGCGGTGGCTCCGCTCAAACCCGCCAGCGATGCGGTCTTGATCGATTCTACCGGCCTTGGTATCGAGCTTGTGGTGGCGAAAGTGCTGGCGTTGTTGCCAGCACATTGAGCTGCACACACTGATTTTTTCGCAAAGGAAACGGTCCTGCCTCACGGCGGGTATTTATCTCTGGTGTCGCTTGCGCTTCACCCCTGACAGCGGGCCCAACCCATTCTTGCGCGCACCATAAAAACGCGCGGTAATGACGGCCTCTCTCCCATTTGGAACCTAACATGACTGAAAGTTTCGCCGAATTATTTGAACAGAGTCAGGTCAACATCAACCTGAAACCTGGTTCCATCGTCTCCGGTATCGTCGTCGAAATCCGCTCGGATGTAGTCGTCATCAATGCCGGGCTGAAGAGCGAAGGCATCGTCCCGATCGAGCAGTTCTACAACGAAAAGGGCGAGCTGGAAGTAAAGCTCGGCGACGAGGTGAAAGTTGCCCTCGATGCGCTTGAAGACGGCTTCGGCGAAACCCGCCTGTCGCGTGAAAAAGCCAAGCGCTCCCTGGTCTGGGACGAGCTGGAAACCGCGCAACAAGCCAACGCCACCGTGGTCGGCCGCATCAGCGGCAAGGTCAAGGGTGGTTTCACTGTGGATATCAAGGATGTCCGCGCATTCCTGCCTGGTTCGCTGGTCGATGTGCGCCCTGTGCGCGACCCGGTTTACCTCGAAGGCAAGGAACTCGAGTTCAAGATCATCAAGCTCGATCGCAAGCGCAACAACGTTGTGGTTTCGCGCCGCGCCGTGGTCGAAAGCGAGCATTCCGAGGAGCGCGAGCAGTTGCTCGAGCGCCTGCAGGAAGGCGCCGTGGTCAAGGGCGTGGTCAAAAATCTCACCGATTACGGCGCATTCGTCGACCTCGGCGGTATCGATGGTCTGCTGCACATCACCGACATGGCCTGGAAGCGCGTGCGTCATCCGTCCGAAGTGGTCAACGTCGGTGACGAACTCGACGTGCGCGTGCTGCGTTACGACCGCGAGCGCAACCGCGTTTCGCTCGGCCTCCAGCAGCGCGGCGAAGATCCCTGGGATACCATCGCCCGCCGCTACCCGACCAACTCGCGTCTGGTTGGCAAGGTCTCCAACGTCACCGATTACGGCGCATTCGTCGAGATCGAGCCGGGCGTCGAAGGCCTGGTCCACGTTTCCGAGATGGACTGGACCAACAAGAACGTCAACCCGTCGAAAGTCGTGCAGCTCGGTGACGACGTCGAAGTGATGGTGCTGGACGTGGATGAAGAACGTCGCCGCATTTCGCTCGGCATGAAGCAGTGCCAGCCGAATCCGTGGGAAGCTTTCGCCGCATTGAACAACAAGGGCGACAAGGTGTCGGGCCAGATCAAGTCGATCACCGACTTCGGCATCTTCATCGGCCTGGACGGCGGCATCGATGGTCTCGTGCACCTGTCCGACATCTCGTGGAATTCCACCGGCGAGGACGTCGCGCGCAATTACAAGAAGGGCGACACCCTGGAAGCCGTGGTGCTTGCGGTCGATCCGGAGCGCGAGCGCATCTCGCTCGGCGTCAAACAGCTCGAACAGGATCCGTTCGGTCAGTTCATGGCCGCGAATCCGAAGGGCAGCCTGCTGACCGGTACGGTGAAGGAAGTCGATCCGCGCGGTGCGACGATCGATCTTGGCGACAGCATGGAAGGCTACATTCGCGCTTCCGACATCGCCAAGGAACGGATCGAGGACGCTACCCTGCACCTGAAGGTGGGCGACAGCGTCGAATCCAAGTTCATCGGCATGGATCGCAAGGGCCGCGTGTTGCAGCTCTCCATCCGTGCCAAGGACGAGGCCGACACGCAGCAGGTGATGGAGGAATACCAGGCGACGTCGACCGCGCATACCGGCACGTCCTCGCTGGGCGCGCTGTTGCGCGAGAAAATGGGCAAGAGCGAGTAAGCCTGCGACGAACCAGCATGGAACGCTGCGGCCCGGACGACCGGGTCGCAGCGCTCCGCCGAAAGATTTTTCTGCAGTAACTTTCTTCTTCAGTAACCCAGATCGGCCACGCGCACGCATGACCAAATCCGAACTCATCGAAATCCTCGCCCAGCGACAGGCTCACCTGAAGGCCGACGATGTCGATCTGTCGGTGAAGACGCTGCTGGA
>JAYVTP010000182.1:0-1649 GCA_043788685.1 Pseudolysobacter sp.
GTCGGATGCGCCCTTGTCGGCCATTAACTTGAGGAAATAACCAATATCCATCATTCTCACCGTTGCAGACGACGGCAGGATCGGGAGTACCTCATGAGATCGGAAATATCTTTACGCCAGTGCGCCATTGCCAAGGCCGCCGCAGGTTCGGACAATACCGTCATGTTGGCACCCCCTGTGCCGACGCCATGAAGCATATGCCACCTGTGAAAAAAATACTCTACCCCTGCTGCACATTTCTGCTGCTGACTTTGGTCGCATGCGAACAGACCAAACCACCGATTACCGATATGGACAACGCCGTGCGCTCGTTGCAGTCGGCACGCGCTGCCGGTGCGGGAACCTATGCGCCGCTGGAAATACGCTTTGCCGAGGAGCGTCTGAATCAGGCGCGAATCGCGATGGACAAGCATGATTTTGTTGCCGCTCAACGTGTTGCGGAAGAATCCAGCGTCACCAGCGATCTCGCGCGAACCAAGGTGCGATTGGCCAAGGTGCGCGAACAGGTCGAAGCGCGCAGTCGCGAAAACACCCATTTGCGCGAGGATCTGCTGGCGCCGACCAGCGCCGAGGGGGCGCCGCAACAATGAAAACATTCAACCCACGCCACCTTGTCTGTTTGAGCCTGCTGAGCCTGAATCTGGGCTTCGGCGCGATGGCGTTTGCGGCCAGCACCGATCTGGATTATCAGCGCCTGCGCGCCAGCCTGGACGAACTGCACAACGATCCGAGCCTCGGCTCATTTGCCGTGGCCGAGCAAACCTTGGCGCGCCAGGCGGTGGATGCCTTGTTGCTCGGTGGCGATGCGAAAACCCGCACGCACTTGATCTACATTGCTGAACGACGCATCGATATCGCCAGCGTGGCCGCGCAGACCGAAGCCGAGCAAACCAAGCTCACCCAGCTCGAACATGAGCACGACAAGATCATGTTGCAGGCCAGTCAGCGCGAGGCAGCCTCGGCACGAATGGATGCCGAAAAACAGCGCATCATGGGGCTGGCCCAAGCCGAGGAAACCGACCGCTTGCGCGCCGAAGCCGAGGCGAGCGCGCAAGAAGCGGAAGCATCGCGGCTCGAAGTCGATCAGGCCAAACGTGTCGCCAAGGCCCGCGACACCGAATCCAGCGCGGGACGCAAGGAGGCCGAGCTCGAACTCGCCTTGATGCGCTCGCGACTGGACAACTTGTTGATCACGCAGGGGCCGCGTGGCCCGCAAGTGCGGCTGGACGATCTCGCGTTCAGCGGCGGTGGACTCAAGCCCGATGCGAAAAAACATCTGCAGAAACTCGTGCAGTTTGCCAATCAGAATGCCGGCAAGTTGATTCGCATCGAAGGCTACGTCGACAACAAGACGGCAGCATCCGTCGCACAAAAACGTGCAGAATCGGTGCGCGATGCGCTGGTCGGTGCGGGGGTCGCCGCCACGCGCATCAATGTGACCGGCATGGGCGCCGAGCAACCGTTGGTGGCAAACGATAGCGATGAGCATCGCGCGCAGAATCGTCGCGTGTTGCTCATTGCCGAAAATAGTGGTGGCTGAATAGCCTTGAGGGCGGTGAAAGATCGTCTTGATCTTTCACCGTCAGATGACAATAGCGCTTTTATTCGGCGCTAAAGCTGCATCCAAGCGACTGTTTCGTACAAATATT
>JAYVTP010000183.1:0-19723 GCA_043788685.1 Pseudolysobacter sp.
AAAATCGGCTGGGGCCGCAAGCCGGACAAGGATCACGGCCTCGGCATCGCCTGTCATTTCACGTTTGGCGGTTATGCCGCGCATGCGTTCGAGGTATCGGCGATCGATGGCACGATCGTGATCCATCGCGCGGTGTGCGTGGTCGATGTCGGGCGTGTGGTGAATCCGCTCGGTGTCGAAGCGCAGATGATGGGCGGCACCATCGATGGCTTGTCGACCGCGATCAAACTCGGTATCACGGTCAAGGACGGCCAGGTGCAGCAGAGCAACTTCAACGATTATCCGCTGCTGCGCATGGTGCAGGCGCCGGAGAATGTCGAGGTGGTGATTGCGCCTTCGGACAAGGATCCATCCGGCGCCGGCGAGATGGGCGTGCCGAGTGCGTTGCCGGCGCTGACCAACGCGATTTTTGCCGCAACCGGCTTTCGTATCCGCACGCTGCCGATCGGCGATCAGCTCAAGAAAGTGCTGTAGCGCCGCGCGAATTCGCCCGCTGATTATTTGACGATTCGGGTCGCGTGGCTCGCGACCAATTTCCACTACCCGTCACGCTTGATCCACGTATCGGTGTACTGGAAATCCGCGGCAAACGGTTTGCCGGTGGAGGTGCCCTTGACCGAGGTGATGCCGTTGAGGATTGCGGTATTGCCATAAAAACGCAGTTTGACATCGTGATTGTCGAAGACATCGTAGTGCGGTTCGTCGTTGTTCGCTTCGGTCATGTCATCGGTGCGACCGGTGACTTTTGCGGTTGAGCTGGTCAGCGTGTAATTGATGTCTTCGATCTGGCCGATCACTTCGGCATTGCCGCTGCGGAATGCCTTGCATAATTTTTGCTCGAGCGCGCGCAAGGTTTTTTCTTCGTCGGTCACTGCTGGCGTTGCGGCGCTCAGCGACAGCGACATCAGCAAAAGAGTCACGCACGCAGACATTGACTTTTTCATGGAATCGCATCCTGTGTTAGACGACGGCGGTTGCTGCCGCAGCCAGTCACGTTAGCCAGAAAAGATACGTTGCGTAAGCACCAATCGATGGCGCAAACACAGAACCATTGCGCGATCAGCGCGCGCGATGGGCAGCGTTTTTCTGCGCAAATGCGGCGGCAATTTCGACAGCTTTATTGCCATTCTGGCGCGGGCATTGGCAAGGTTTTCTTGTCCGGATTTTTCCACGCCGCAGGCGGCACGCCAGCGCATGCACCCATCACGAACACCCAGGTGCAACGAATCGTGCCACCCCACGGCGTCTTGAACGTAACCTCGCGCGTGAGGTTGCGGCGGACGAATTCAGCCAGCAGGTTTTCGTTGATCGGCACCCAAGTCGGCTCGAAATCGGTGGCGAGATAATGCAGCGGATTCTTGTGCTGCATGAATTCGGGCAGCACGAATTCCTTGGCGGTGAAATTCGGCTTGGGCATGCTGCGCTCAACCTGCGCGAGCAGGTCTTTCGGAATATTCGCCGAGCTGTCGGGATTGTAGAAATGCATGGTCGGGGTATCGATCGCGACTGCGGGCGTTGCCGTGTTGGACGGCTTGGCCGCGGACTCTTGTTTGTTCGTATTGCGCTGAGCAGTGGTCGGCGTGACGAGATGAATGATCGGTGCGGTTGTTCTGCGCGGCAAGGGTTCAACCACCAACGGAACAACGGCGGGCGGCGGAATCGGCACGGGGATCAGCTCAACCTGGATCGGTGCGCCATCGCGGCCATCGAGCGCGCGCGGACGCATGCCTTCGCGCAATGCAAACAATAACCACGCATGCAGCAGCAAGGTGAACAGCCATGCGCCAGCGGTGAGCCGACGCGTGACATCTCGCGCCGGAACACCACGAATCCGCGGCACGGCAATATCGTCGCTATCGACGGCATCCGAATTCATCGGCGTCGATAATGGCAGCGACTCGGCGGCGACGCGTTGGGGAGCATGGGCCATACGGGAAAGCCAGCCGACTTGGCGCCTGATGCGAAGCCCGCAGCATACGGGCAGCGGCATAACTCGCAGTTAAATGTCGCCATCAAGCCATACCACCAAGCGCGGGTTTACAAATTTTTTCGCCCGACTCGCGAAGGATTGATTTCGGCCTCGTACAGCCACCGCAGCACTCTTTCGGCGCAGTCCGCTGCCGCTATCCCGAGCAATGGGCCGACATGGCTCGCTTGCGGCAGGCAGATCAAATCCGCGCTCAACCATGACGCCAGCGCGATCGATGTGGCGAGCGGCACGTCCTCGTCCAACTCGCTTGCGAGCAGCAGGATCGGACACGTCGGCGGTATTATTGTCACGCCGCGCAATGCCTCGTTCAACACACTGCCAGATTCATCCGACCAACGGCGAAACGCATGGAGACACGCCGCATCGTCGGCATCCGGCATCGCCCGCCGCGTGCCTGCCAGCGAGCGCGTTTTTCCCCACGCAATGATCGGCGGATACGCGGATTTTTTGATCGACATCTGCAATGGCGTCGGCGGTAATGGATTCACCAAAACCAACGCCGCAACCGGCACACATGACGCGATCTGCAATGCCAGCAAACCACCCAGACTCGCGCCAATCAACACGGCGGGAGTCGATTGGCTTGCGGCCCACGCCGTTACTTGCGCGGTGTAATCATCGAGCTGTGTAGCGCCGATTCCGCCAGGCGCAGGCTGCAGATCCGACGCCTGCACCGTCCAACCATGCGCGGCAAAAACCCGCTGCCAGATCGCCCACTCCCAACCGCCGCCGCCCGCGCCGTGCACGCATAGCGCAAGGCGATCGTGTTTTTCGTTGTGCATACTGGCTTGACCAATCGCTGCATTAAGGCAAGTCTAGCGGCTCGTCGGTTCGATGCTGAACCTCCAGCACAAACCCCACGCCATGACCGCCTGCCTGCGCACCCGCCACGGCCCCGCAGACGAGCATGACGCCCATCACACCGCGCACTACGCAAGGAACGGTCGATCATGCCTTACACCACACAAGACATCCGCAATATCGCCTTGGTCGGTCATGGCGGCGTGGGCAAAACCAGCTTGTTCGAAGCGCTGCTGCATGTCGGCGGCACGATACAAACCGCAGGCAGCATCGATCGCGGCACTACCGTTTCGGATTACGATCCGATGGAAAAGCACTACGAACATTCGTTGAATACCGCGATTGCCAGCATCGATCGCGACGGCTGTCATATCAACCTGATCGATACGCCGGGTTATGCGGATTTTTGCGGCCCAACGCTGTCTGCACTCGGCGCGGTCGAAACCTGCGCGATTGTGATCAACGCGCATAACGGCATCGAGCTCAACACGCGGCGCATGATGGAATATGCCAAGGCGCGCGGCGTGTGCCGATTGCTGATCGTCAACAAAATTGACGGCGGCAATTGCCGTGCATTGATCGAACAATTGCGCGAAACCTTCGGCCCCGAATGTCTGCCGATCAACCTGCCCGCAAGCGGCGGCAAGACTGTCGTCGATTGTTTTTTCAAGCCCAGCGGCGTCGCCGATTTTGGCAGCGTGGCCGAGGCGCACCAGCGCATCGTCGACCAGGTGGTTGAGATCAACGAGTCGGTGATGGATCATTATCTCGAAGCCGGCGAGCAGGCGTTATCCGGCAGCGAGTTGCACGACGCGTTCGAGCAATGCTTGCGCGAGGGCCATCTCGTGCCGATCTGTTTTGTCTCCGCCCGCACCGGTGCGGGCGTGCGCGAATTGCTCGACCTGATGGTCAAGCTGCTGCCAAATCCTACGGAAGGCAATCCGCCGCAATTTCTGAAAGGCGTGGGTGCCGGTGCCGAGCCGGTGGTGGCTGTAGCGGACGCGGGCCGGCATGTGATCGCCGATGTGTTCAAGATCATCAACGATCCTTTCGCCGGCAAACTGAGTGTGTTTCGCGTGTACCAGGGCACCATCAAGAAGGATGCGCAGTTGTTTGTCGATGACGGCAAAAAGCCGTTCAAGGTAACGCATTTGTACAAACTCAAGGGCCGCGATCACATCGAGATTGCGCAGGCGATTGCGGGCGATATCGCAGCGGTGGCGAAGATCGACGAGGTGCATTTCGACGCGGTGCTGCACGACTCGCACGACGAGGATAATTTCCATCTGAAGCCGCTGGATTTTCCGCCGCAAACGTTCAGTCTGGCGATCAAGACTGCTGCGCGCGGCCAGGAGCAAAAGCTCGCCAGCGCGTTGTTGAAACTGACCGAAGAAGACCCGTGTTTCAAGGTCGAGCATCGCATCGAATCCAACGAAACGCTGATTCACGGACTCGGCGATTTACATCTGCGCGTGATGATCGCACGCCTGCATGAGCGCTATGGTGTCGAGGTCACGAGCCATGCGCCGAAAGAATGAAAACACTGATCGGCATCGGCGGAAAATCAAACCTGCAGGTAACAAATCCGGGTGAAAACGTTACATCGATTTCGCAAATGCTGCCGTGAGAATTTAACGCAATGCTTTTTTTTCGCAAAAAAAAATAGGCTGGCAGAAGGTCTTTCGACTTCTTGCCAACCTACCTGATTTGCAGCCATTGAACACTAGCGGCTAAACCATCTTAACCACCGCACTTTGCAAGCATTTTTTCGGTAATGAGCCATTCTTTGCTTTCGTTGAAGTCAGCACCTTCGACCATGCATTCGGTGCCGTCGGCAGTCGCGATCTTGACGTCATAGGTGCCGGCCTTGATGCCGCTCAAAGTGAACTTGCCACCCGGTTGCACGATATCAGAGCTTTTTTCACCGAGCTGATCAGGACCCCATTCGCTGGACGATGCGAGGTTCAAGTAAAGATGGTGAATGGCGGATTTGGACTGGTTCGAGACAGCAAGGTCGAGTGCGAATGCACTGGACATGAGACCGAACGATAGGGCAAGGCTTAATGCAACGCGTTTCATGATTAACTCCGGTTGAGTTTGGGGCGCCACATTCCCTCTGGGGCGATGGCTTACAAGTTCTAGCCATGACAGCACTTTATGGATTTTTTTGCATAGGGTCAATGAAGAAAAGCCAGGTTTGCGCGTAAATCTGCAGCTGAAAATTTTTAATCCGCGACAACTCATTCAATCGCGCGCAAAGTGCATCAATTCAAGCGCATCAATGCTCCGCTGGCGGCTTCTGAAACGTATCGATCAGCGCGATCTGCAAGCGCGAATGCAGCTTGATGAATTGTCGCCATAACAATACGACCACCAGCGCGCCGACCACCAGCACCAGCAGCAGCATTTCGGCCGGCGGCAGGATGCTCGAGCTCAACGCCGACAACAGTACCAGCATCACTGCCAGCGACAATACCGGAATGATCTCGGCCACCAATCGCCGCACATTTTGGGTATGGCGACCGGCAAAACTGCGCCGCACGCCGACCTCCGCGAGCATCATGCTCAGCGCCTTGAGCTTGCGATACGCGGCGATCAAGAACGGTATCGACAGCAGCAACGCCCCGCCCCAGCCGAGCGCTTTCTGGATGCCGGAATCACTGAGCCAGCCGGCAAAGATTCGCGCGTCGCGCACCAGATATGCGCTGACCAGAAACAACGCCACAACGATGCAGAAGTTGATAAAAACCTGCATGAGAATCTTGCGTACCATGCCCGCGATCACGGCTTGATCGCCCTCCAGCCGCAGGCTTTGCAACCAGCCTGTGTAAAACCTGAACACGCGTGACAAGCGTCGCGGCATCGCGCGCGCCAATACTTTTGTCAGCGGATCGGCGGAGCGAATTAGCAGCGGCGTGAGCACCGTGGTAATTACCGAAACAGCGACCGCCACCGGATACAGAAAATCGCTGGTGACGCGCAGACTGATACCCAGCGTGGCGATGATGAATGAAAACTCGCCGATCTGCGCCATGCCCATGCCGATGCGCATCGAGGTACGTCCTTCCTGCCCGGCGATGAAACTGCCGACACTCACGGCGACGATCTTGCCGACGATCACGGCAATACTCACCACCACGATCGGGCCGAGGTAATCACCGAGCACACGCGGATCGAGCATCAAGCCGATGGTGACGAAAAAGATCGCGCTGAACATGTCGCGTACCGGTTCGATCAGGCGCTCGATGGTGCGCAGCGCGCGCGCCTCGGCCATCACCGCGCCGATCACGAACGCGCCCATCGCCACGCTGTAACCCAAACGGATCACCAGCAGGCAAAACCCGAAGCAGATGCCGAGCACGCTGATCAGCAGCATTTCGTTGCTTTTCACGCGCGCGACGTAGTCGAGCAGGCGCGGCACGACCAGCAAACCGACCACCAGCGATACAACGAGGAAAATGGTCAGCTTGCCGAACGTGAGCGCCACCTCCTGCGGCGAGACATTGCCGCTCACGGCGAGTCCGGTCAACAGCACCATCATGCAGATTGCGAGGATATCCTCAACCACCAGAATGCCGAAGATGATCTGCGCAAAACCTTCGCGCTTGAGACCGAGTTCGTCGAGCGCACGCACGATGATCGTGGTCGAGGAAATCGCCATCATCGCGCCGAGGAATAACGCATCCATGGTCTTCCAGCCGAAGTGTCGACCGATCTCAAAACCGATCCAGATCATCACCACGATTTCGGCCAGCCCGGCCACCGCCACGGTCGCGCCGACGGCGCGCAGCTTGCGCAGACTGAATTCCAGCCCGAGCGAAAACATCAGGAAAATCACGCCGAGCTCGGCGAGAATATCGATGGTGTGCTGATCGGTAATCAGCGGCGACGGCGGTGTGTGCGGACCGATAATCACCCCGGCCACAATGTAGCCCAGCACGACCGGCTGCTTGAGGCGATGAAACAGTACCGTGACGACACCGGCGACCAGCATGATGACCGCGAGATCGTGGATGAAGTCGATGGAATGCATGATCGTGTTATTGCCCTCGCGCGGCAGACCTTTGCCGAGGCATGGCAACGGGTTTGCTCGATGGCATCAGCGTAACACTGCGACATTGCGAGGTGGTAAGACGCGGGCCATCACGTCCTCATCGATTGCATGTTTTTGATAAAAAACGAACGTTGCCGTTGTCGCTGTATTTTGAGCGATGCGGAGACAATTGCCGACTGCGGTTTCATAGCATAATGCGGGCTGGATATTGGCATCTGCACTGCTGCATCTGCCTGTCGCCCGACTCTGGAGAATATGATGGTATCGATCAAGATTGCGAATTTACGCGCGCTGTTGCCGTTGGTTTTTCTGGCAGCGACAACCCTCGTGATATCGACCGCTGGCGCGCGCGGCCATTCCCGTACGCACGAGAATGCCAGCATCGGGCAGTTCGATTATTACCTCGTCTCGCTATCATGGTCGCCGAGTTTTTGCGAAACCCATCCCGATGAAAAAGAACAGTGCGGCGGACGTGGATTCGGTTTTGTATTGCATGGCGTATGGCCGCAATATCTGCGCGGCTACGGTCCACAACATTGTGCCGCGAATCTGCAGCCGGACGATGCGACGGTGCTGCACACGTTGGCGTTCATGCCCAGCCGTCACCTGGTGCAACACGAATGGGAAACGCATGGCGCGTGCACTGGCCTCAGTCCCACGGATTATTTTGCGTTGGCGGATCGTGCGTTCGCCAGCGTAAAGATTCCGGGCGCTTTCGCGGCTCCGCAAAGCGCTGCACAACTCAGTGCCAAGGATGTCGCACATGCGTTTGTCGCGGCCAACCCCGGCATGGATGACGGCATGCTCGCGGTTACTTGCAGTCGTAACGAATTGTCCGAAGTCCGTATCTGCATGGACAAGAATCTGCATCTGCAAACTTGCGGCAAGGGCGTGACATCGCAATGTCCGACCGGCGCATTGCGCATTCCGTCGACGCGCGGCGGTACTCGCACAAACTAACCGCAGCGCGTAATTTTGCGCGTCATAGGCCAGATAGTGGCGAACCAGACAACACGAGTTTTTCATGCGCAATCTTCTGCAACAACAACTGGTAAAAGCCGGCCTGATCGACAAGAACAAAGCCAAGGCCCTGGCACACGAGCAAATGCTTGCGCAAAAACGCCAACCGAAAGGTCAGGCAGCGCCGAGCGCCGCGCAAGTCGATGCGCAACACGCGTTGGCCGAGCGCGCCGAACGCGATCGTGCGCTCGCCACACAACAAAAAGTGCAGGCACATGAGCACGAGCTACGCGCGCAAATTCGCCAGATTGTGGATGCCCACAAAATGCCGCGCGGCGGCAAAATCGCCTATGCGTTCAGCGACAACGACAAGATCCGCAATGTGCTGGTCGATAGCGGCCAGCGCGCGCAGCTCGCCAGCGGCCGTTTGCTGATCGTCCGGCACGGCGATGGCTATGAAATCGTGCCGCGTAGCGCTGCGGAAAAAATCCGCGAACGCGATACCACGATGATCGTGCTCGACCACGCTCAGGTAAAGGCGGCCGGCAGCGAAGACGATTCGTACAAGGATTTCCCGGTGCCTGACGATTTGATCTGGTAAGCGCGCGAGCCTGCCGACATTGGCATCTGCCGGCGATGCGGAGACCGTTGCTTGACGATTGAGAAAGGCTAACTGCCAGCGCAAGTTGCGAGTCATCGCCTGTCTCCCCCGAGCAAGTTTCGTGAGTAGAGTCACGATGAAAGCATGCGAAATTTCTGGAATAATGGGTAAGATTGTGACGCCACTTGTCAATTAGTGACGTAAAGTGTAAATTACGAGTCGTAACGAAGAAGACTAACGAACAGGGCGTTAGGTCGGCTTTCTGTGCAACCCATCACGACAGAAGAAGATCATGCAGATTGTCACTCGATTAGTCGCTTTGAGCCGTTCGATGAGCCGCACTCTGCAACTGAACCGCCAATTTCGTGAAATCCAACGCAACATCGACACCCTTCCGGTGGTGACACGGCGTGAATTGTCTGCGCTGGTGGCCAAGGAATTCGCGCTCGCCGCAGAGTCCCCGCATTTGTATCTCGCCGTTCCGGAACAACCCGGCAGCGATACTGCTGGCAAGGGGTCCGAGATCGGTTTCAGCCGCGTCAAATCGGATAATCGCCACGTCAAGCTGCGCGGCATCGCGCTGTGGCTCACGGTGACGTTCTTTGAGACCAAGGATTCAGCCTCCGGTGCGACGCAAACACTGCATCGCCAGCTCATGCGCACCTTGCGTGTCCTCAAGGAAAGCATGCCTGCAGCCAAGACCTCGGAACGCTGGATGAATGCTGAGCACAACGGTCGCGCGGTTGCCTGATTCCGCGTTGTTGCCGGTGCTGAGCTAACTGCGCCGAATAATTCGCTCCTGACTCAGGATATTTGATCCAAAAAAGCCGGCTCGTAGTCGGCTTTTTTATGTCGCACGGCTCACAAATCCACGCGCCAGCATTGATCGCGATCAAACGCTCAGATCAGTAGAAACAATCCCACGGCCATACCGCCAAACAACGACCACTTCACGGCGTAATAGACGTAGACGTTACGCTCCTTGAGCTTCTTGCCGACTAAGCGCACCGAATAGAGATACTTGAACGCCTTGTTGAAACCGCCAGTCTGATCGCCATCCATGTTCGGCGAGGTGGCAGAGGCCAGCAGATGCCGTGCGATGAACTGATTCACGACCTGCGCCCAGCGATATTTCATCGGCCGCTCGACATCGCAGAACAGGATGATGCGATCGTGCTCGGTGCGGTTTTCGGCAAAATGGATATAGGTTTCGTCGAACATCACGCCTTCGCCGTCGCGCCAGTGGTACGGCTCGCCGTCGACATTGATGAAACAGCGCTCGTCGTTCGGCGTGAGCAAGCCGAGGTGAAAGCGCAGCGAACCGGCATACGGATCGCGATGTTTGGTCAGGCGTCCGCCCGGCGGCAACTCGGCGAACATCGCTGCCCTGACCGTGGGAATCGTGCGCAACAGCGCGGTCGTGCGCGGACAATGCGTGAGCGCCGACGGATGACTGTCGTCGTACCACTTCAGGTAAAAACGCTTCCAGCCAAACTTGAAAAACGAGTTGAAACCGGCGTCGTTGAATTGCTCCGCCGCGCGGATGCGACCGGCTTCGCGCAGGACGATCGCCTCGTCGCGAATCATCTGCCAGTTCTGCTGCAGCACTTGCAATTCCGGAAACGGATCGGTGCTCACATACGGCGTGGTCGGCACTTTCGACAGCGCGTACATAAACACGTTGATCGGCGCCATGAAGCTGGAATGATCCGACATCTGCCGCCAGAATTTGTGCCGCACGCGCCCGCGCAGGTGGATGTACAACACTGAGGCAACAAACAATCCGAGCACGATCCATTTCATGGCGACATTATCGCACGCGCGACATCAAGCCTCGATCAACAGCAACCGTGATCGCCATGATTGCCGTGCCCGGGCGCCACTGCCGCGCCTTGCGTCATCCCTTGCTGGCTCGCGACATGGTGCTCCGCGATTACCTTGGCGACGCACATCGACACACGTTTGCCGGTCGGGATATGCAGAAATTCGTTCGGCCCATGCGCGTTGGAATGCGGCCCGAGCACGCCGGTGATGAGGAACTGCGCGCCCGGGAATTTCTCGCCGAGCATGCCCATGAACGGAATCGATCCACCTTCGCCCATGTAGGCCGCAGGCGCGCCGTAAAATTCATGTGACGCCGCATCGACCGCGGCTTCGAGCCATGGCGAAAGTGCCGGCGCATTCCAACCCGTAGCGGCTTTTTCCAAGTCGAAACTGACATGGCAACCGTACGGCGGATCTTTTTCGAGCAGCGCTTTCAGGCGCTCACCGGCAGGAACGCCATCGAGAGTCGGCGGCAAACGCAGGCTGAGTTTCACCGCGGTGAACGGGCGCAATACATTGCCCGCGCTCGACAACGGCGGCATGCCATCCAGACCAGTCACCGACAACGCCGGACGCCACGTGCGATTCAGCACGAGTTCGGCCAGACCGTTCGACATCGGCTGCATGCCATCGACAAACGGGAATTTGGCGAACACCGCATCACCAAGCACCTCGCCAGAACGCCGCGCCTGTTCGATGCGTTGCGGCGGAATCTCGACGTAAAAATCGTCGAGGCGAATCTTGCCGGTGTTCTCGTCTTCCAGTCGCGACAGCAGTTGCCGCAGGATGCGAAAACTCGACGCAACCACACCCGAAGCATCGCCCGAATGCACGCCCTCGGTCAGCACTTCGACGCGCAGATTGCCGCCGGTCATGCCGCGCAGACTGGTCGTGAGCCAGAGCTGATCGTAATTGCCGCAGCCCGAATCCAGACACACCACCAGCGACGGCTTGCCGATGCGCGCGGCCAGATGATCGACATAAAACGGCAAGTCATAGCTGCCCGATTCCTCGCACGCCTCGATCAGCACAACGCAGCGCGAATGCGCCACGCCTTGCGCCTGCAATGCAGCGATCGCGGCCAGCGAACCGAAGATCGCATAACCATCATCCGCACCGCCGCGACCGAACAATTTGTCGCCCTCGATCACCGGCTGCCACGGCCCAAGATGTTCGGCCCAGCCGGTCATTTCGGGTTGCTTGTCGAGATGGCCGTAGAGCAATACGCAATCGTCACCGGTGCCGGGAATCTCCATGAAGATCAGCGGTGTGCGACCCGGCAGGCGCACGATCTCAAGCTGCATGTCCTTGATCGGCTGTTTTTTCGCCCACGTCGCGAGCTGTGTCGCAGCCTGCTCCATGAAACCGTGCTCGACCCATTGCGCATCGAACATCGGCGATTTGTTCGGAATCCTGATGTACTCGACCAACTCGGGAACAATCTGGCTATCCCACAGATCGGCAACAAAATCACGCACGCGACTGGTATCCACAAGCACCTCGGTTGCATCGGTTAATACGATTAGACTACTAGTTTAACGCGTCGGCTGCGGGCTGTATGCCGCTACCAGAGTCCTGCAGCGGGCTTTGCGTTAGACTCTCCCGCCGCATTCTACGAGCCTCGCATGATCCTGCCCCGCTACCACATCGCACCGTCACTGATTCCGGGCGCCGGCAAGGGCCTATTTCTGGACGAGCCGGTGGCGCGTGGCGCGTTGATCACCGCACCGGACGATATCCGCCACGTGTACCGCTGGGACGAAGTCAACGCATTGCCGAACGCAGCCGAGTTGCTGCCAGCGACGGTGCGCTGGTTTCAGGATTACTACACCATCAGCGACGACTGGCCGGACGAGTGCTACATCAATCATGCGTTCGCCCCGAGCGGCCTTTGGCACCTGGGTTTTGTGTTCGCCATGCAGGCGTTGCCGGTCGGCAGCGAAATCACGGTGGATTATCGCCATCTGCTCGCACCGGAACAGGAAGAAGATTTCCGCGACGCGCTGAGCGGCGAAAAAATTATCGGCTATAGCTGGGCCGAAAGTCTTGGCGATTCCACGCGGCAATTGGCCGAACTGCTGTGCTGAAAGAGTCGAACCTATGCGCCTGCTGACCACCGCCGATTACCGCCGCATGCGCTGGAAAAACGATCTCGGCTGGACCACCGAGATTGCCGTATCTCCCGCTGGCGCAGAAAGCGATTACGACTGGCGCGTGAGCATCGCCGAGATCGAAAACGATTGCGCGTTTTCTGCTTTTCCGGGATTCGACCGCACGCTGTTGGTATTGCACGGCGCGGGCATCGAACTGACTTTCGACCAGGCGCCGAGCGTGATCTTGCACGAGCGCGATCGACCGGCTCAATTTGCTGGTGAATGGCAGGCGGCATGCCGGTTGCTCGATGGTCCGACGCGCGACTTCAATGTGATGAGCCGACGTGGCATCGTCAGCGCCGAACTACTGCATCGTCCGCTGGTCGGCGCGATGTGGTTGCATGCCAGTGCGCAAACCGAATGGCTGATCCATATGCTGGCCGGCAGCGCAAAAATCGCCGGTCTGGCCACGCCGCTCGAAACCGGCGGCAGCTTGTGGTTATCGCCACACAGCGGCCACCGCTTGCTTGATGGCGGCGGCGATTTACTCGTGGTCAAGTTCACGCGCATTACCGAGAATGCGGCGACGGAAATTTCACCGCACGGATTGTCATTGCATCCGCATTCGCGGTAAAAAATAATCCACCGGTGGCGATCTATTCGCTCGCGCGCTTACCGCGCCGACGTTGGCGCGCACGCAGAGAATGCAGTGGCAGCGCTATCAGGCCAAACAATCCGATCAGCCAATGCGCCAGTGAGGCGACATCGCGCCAGCCTTCGTCGCCGAGGTAATACAACAGATAGCCCGACAGCGCGAGCACGGCAAACAGAGTGACGACCGTGATGCCGCTGTAGCGATGCTGCCGCAACGTCCATGCGACAGAAATATGCGCCGCCCACAACAGCCCACTGAGCCACAATGCGGCGAACGCGAACGCACCATGCACGCGCAAGACCCATGCCTCGAACGGATGCGGCAGAAAACCGAACTCGGTTTTTTCGCGCAGATAAAAATGCAGTGCCAACCAAATCGCGCCCGATAGCCACGTGCCGCCGAGGATGGCGTAGACCATATATTCGCGACGCTTCGACAAGCGTGCGGTCTGGCGATGGACGATGATTGTGCGCAGTTTCATTGGTCGCGCAGAGTACGCCATCCGCGCCGCGAATCGTAGCGGCAAACCTGCGCGGCGTAGTGTGGCAACAGTTTCGCCGCGACGCGTGCATCGGCCAGCACGATCTTGGTCAGCGCATCGGCATGCATGCAACTCGGCGCGATCACGCTGACCGAACTGTGCGTGCCGACCGCGCGGCGGTGGTTGCCGTGAACATGCGAGCCCAGCCAGCCGGTTGCGGCACGGCGGCGCTCGAAATATCCGGCACTGGTGGCGACCGCGGCATCGCGCAGTTCGAGCAACGGCAATGCGTTTTGTGGCGCGCGAGGATCACGCACATGCACCGTTTGCGCGGCTGCGCCAAACACCGCGAGATCGCCTCCAGCATTGACAGTACCCGCCATCGCACCCGCATTGCGCAAAATGTGGATCGCGCAATCCACCGCATAACCTTTGGCAATGCCGCCGAGATCGATCCACAACGCACGCCGCAAACAGACCTGCGAATCGGGCAGCAATTCGATATCACGCCAGCTCGCCGCCGGATCGGGTTCACGATTGTCTAGCGGACGCGGCAGAAAATTCCATGCGACCAGTTGTGCGGCGATGGTCGGATCGAAACATCCACGCGATTCCGCGGCGAATAGCAACGCGGCTTGCACCACGTTCCAGGTATGCGGATCGACTTGTACGGCGCTGCCGACTGGGACGCGGTGCAGGTGCGCGAGGTCGCTGTCGGGCTCGTGAAAACTCATGCAACGATGGATTGCCGCGATCTCGGCGAATGCGGCGTCGATCGCCGCAACGGCATCGGCTTCGGCCAAACCATCGACGCAGATTTCAACTAATGTGCCGAGCCACGGCCGCGCGCGTTGCATCTGCCCGATCTCAGCTCGACGTCGGCTTGAGCACTTGCGCGTAGAGCTGCACGAGTCGGCGTACGCCGTCGGTGAGATGGCGGCACGACAAGGTAGCGCCGGAGATATTGCGGATGTCGCTGTCGAGCCGTAGCGAATCCTGCGCGGCCTTGCCGACGAACTGCTTGCGCCACGCCGGCAAACGAATTTCCGCGCCGTGTGACTCGCGATATTCGAGCACGTCGAGCGCGATGATCTTGCCAGCACCATCCAGCGCAAGCGCGTAGCTGATCGCCTCAGCCTTGCCGATCACCTGATCGACGATCAGCCAGCCGAGGTTTTTTTGACCCGCGCGCGCCTGCCGGATTTTCGGTGCGGAAATCGACAATGCCGCCTCGCCTTGATCGAGCGCGTGCCGCTGCGCTTCGGTCAAGGTCAACGGCACATCGACAAAACCATCGGCCTGCGCAAACGCCGCACGCTGCGCCTGCTCGACACTCATGTATTGCACCGCGTAAGACGCGTGATACGCCGGCAATGCCGCCGCGGCACCGAGCGGAATCAACCAACGCAGTTGCATGCAATCACTCCATCAAATAAAGCGTGATTAGAACTGGAAGCCGACGCCGAGATCAAATCGATTGCGATCCGATTCGCTGCGGAACTGCTGGTAGTCGGCCTTGAACACCACATTCGGATTGAGCCAGTAGTTCACGCCCGCGGTCCAGAGTTTGGACGTCACGAGCGGATCGACGCCCAAGCCGAGCGGAATGGCTTCATACGATGCCGCGGTGTTGTATTCCTCGTAGCGCACGAACGGCGCCACTGCCGAGCCATCATGTTCCCATGCGCGCCATGCACCTTGCACATAACCCCCCCAGAACGATTTCGGCACCAGCGTCGGATTGCCGATAAACGTGAGGTTGAGATTCTCGGTGTCGCTGATCGTGCCGCGCGTATACAACGCCGAGAGATCAAACGGACCGGTCTGCCAGCGGACGTGGCCTTCGCCGAGCAACAGACGTGCATTGTTGGCGAGGAAACCCGGCTGGCCCTGACCGATCTTGCCGGTGAAAACACCGCCGCCGACGGTCAATCCGGGAATGCCTTGCCAGTTCGCCGCGGCGAATACCGAAGGATCGCGCGCCTTGGCGAATTGCAATTCCTGATGGATGCTGCCGAGCGGCGATTCGTGGCCTTCACTCAAAGTCGGATCCCAACGACTCAGATCCGGACCCGTGGTTACGCCCGCGCTCCAGTTCAGGCCGAACTCGGTATTGCCGCACATCGACACGCCGCCCTCGCGCCACGTGGATGGAATGATCGCGGTCTCGACGAAGTTGCGATACACGCCGTAATAATTGGTCGGCTCGTGATGCTCGTTGAGCAATCCGAGCGGAATCAGCATGAGACCCGCCCGCACGCCGTAGTTCGGTTGCAACTGATGTTCGATGTAGAGCTGCTCGACTTCCGCCTCACCCTGATCGCTGGACGAAACGACCGCGTGTTCCCACTCGAATTCGCTGACCACGCGCGTGTTTTCGTCAAAGGCGTGGATGAAGCCGAACACCGCGCGCGCCAGATCGGCCTGCGTTGCAGATTTGTCCTTGGTCGGACGCATGTAATTCATTTCGCCATAACCGTACAGCGTGGTGGCCGAAGCCGCCGTATTGAGGATGCTGCTCTGCATCGGCGCCGCACCTGGCAGCGATGCGGCATCGGCATTCGCTGGCAAGGTCGCTGCAGATGCGGGCGCAGTTGACGCCGCGGCTGCAGTGGCAGGAGCCGCCGCCGGTGCGGCGTGCATCTGCTGAACTTCATGCTTGAGTTCGAGCAGCTGCGCGCGCAGCTCAGCAACCTCAGCACGCAAAGCGGCTTCGTCGTTACCGGCGGCGTACGCGGCAGGCAAGGCGCCGAGACCGAGCGCGAGAGTGATGGCCAGTGCCACGGGGCGGATTGAAAAAGCAGCTCGCATCGATGTATCTCCGAAAATTTTGATGGTTTTATTTATTCAGGCTGCGCGCAGGATCGGCGGTGTTGCTCAGCGCGTCGTAACCGTCGGTAAGGGTTTGCAGAAACACCGCCAGATCGGCGATTTCGTCTTCGTTCAAACGCGACGCTTCGCCCGGATGGCGGTCGTACGGCACTTCACTGGTATTGACGTTTTTGTGGAACTCGACCGGCAGATCGTTGAACTTCTGCGCAACGCCATTCGCATCGAGCGGATAGAACTGTTCCGGATTGGTATCGCGACGCACGTAGAAACGGATCGCATCGGTCAAGGTCTTGAAACTGCCGTTATGGAAAAACACTTGGCGCGTGGCGACGTTGCGTAACGTCGGCACTTTGAAGGCGCCGCACAGATCGGTGTGATCGGCCAGATCGGTGCGAAACGGGCCACACAAACCCAGATCGTAATAGGCTGCATCGGCATTCGCGGCGATGTCGATATTGCGCGGCAAACCAAGATTGTCGTAGGTGTAGTCGGTGAAAACCGGTGGCGAACCATCACTGCCGCGCGTGCTCGG
This sequence comes from Pseudolysobacter sp., assembly GCA_043788685.1. Classification (GTDB taxonomy): domain Bacteria; phylum Pseudomonadota; class Gammaproteobacteria; order Xanthomonadales; family Rhodanobacteraceae; genus Pseudolysobacter. Next base: position 16,824 of record JAYVTP010000183.1, read on the forward strand.
ATGACAGCCCAGACACTTGCCCTTGTCGGGACAATTGAACAGCGAAAATCCCCGCAGCTCCTGCGCTGAAAGTTTTACCTTGCCAGCCAGAAAATAATCGTATTTGGAATCGAATGGATGAAAAGCCGGATCGGTCGCCTCGTATTTTTCCAGCGCGAACTGCATGCGGAAAAATGCGCCATCGATATCATCGAACACGTTGTTGCCGAACACACGACGGAAGTCGTCGGCGTAGCTGGCATTGGCCAGACGCGCCACGGTTTCGGCATGTGTGCCGTTGGCCATTTCGTGCGGCGCCAGCAACGGCCGCTCGGCCTGCTCCAGCAAACTGTTGGCACGACCATCGCGATTGAAACCGCCAGTGGGTGTGCCGTCGCTCTCGAAGTGGAACGCGATGCCGAGATTCAGGTAACGCAGCGAAGGCACCGCGCGAAATCCCGGCACATCGAGAAAGGCACCGCCGGACTGCACCGCAAGCGTATTGCTTTGCGCATGCGCGTGAGCGGGGTCATGACACGTCGCACAAGACATCTTGCCCGACAGCGATAGCGACGGATCGAAGAAAATCGCTTTGCCGAGCGCTGCGGGCGTCGCCGGCGGCGTGGTTGATGCAGCGTGCGCCAGAGTGATGCTCGCAAATGCCAGCAAACAACAGGCAAAAAAATTGTGCATGCTGCGCAACGGACGCGTGTGATGAATTGAATTCGGATGCATGAACCCTGTCCTGGAACGCAATGACTATTGCCGCAACCGCGATCGTTCAATCACTTATTGCGCTTTAAGCTGAGTAGATACTCAGACTCATTCTGATAGTGCAAATGATAACGATTCTTATTGCTGTTGACAACACTGATGCACAACGTTATCGCTGCATACGCTTTTATTTCTGACCATGACCACAGATTCACCGTTTTCGGGCAGCGAACCAGCGTGAAAAACACACGGAAAAAGCCGCGAAAAAATTCATGCCGTGATCGGCTGGAACCAAGCGCGGAGTCGCGGGTCAGCTATATCCGCTACCTCACTAAAAGACGTCGCGTCAACGTGGTTGTGTTTCGACTCGGGAGAGATCGTGTGAAAAAAGAAATTGTGGATTTAGTCAAAAATTATCGCGGGATGGGTTTGTTCCTGGTATTGATGATCGTGTTCCGCAGCTCGTTCGCCGACTGGAACACGGTGCCGTCGGGCTCGATGCAGCCAACCATCGTCGAGGGCGATCGCATCCTCGTCAACAAACTCGCCTACGATCTCAAGATTCCGCTGACGCACATCAGTGTGTACGACTTCGCCGAACCGCAGCGCGGCGATATCGTGATCTTCGATTCGCACGTGCTCGACATCAAACTCGTGAAGCGTCTGATCGGACTACCCGGCGATGTGGTCGCGCTGCGCGACAATCGGCTGATCGTAAATGGCGTCGAGGCACAATATTCGAACATCGAACACTTGGCCGACGGTATTGTGGCGCAGGAAACTGCCGACGGTGTGTCGCACCGGATCAAGCTCGCGCCCGGCGGTGTCAGTCGCTACAGCAGCTACGGCCCGGTCACTGTGCCGCAGGACCAGTATCTGGTGCTGGGTGATAATCGCGACAACAGCGAAGACAGCCGATTCATCGGATTCGTGCCGCGCACAGAAATTGTCGGCAAAACCGAGAGCGTGGTGTTGTCATTTAACTACGACAATTATTATTTGCCACGCAAGGATCGATTTTTTCACACGCTGTAAATCCTCTCAACGGGAGATATCCCTGTAGTTGAGCGCGAAAAAAAGATCCCGGCAAATGCCGAGTTTTTGTCGTGGAACGATGGAATTTATGGGCCATCGAAGCTGTCGGTGGAGATAACCTCGGTCAGCTGGTATCCCGCGAGGCAGGCGTCGGAACCCTTGCAACCGGGTGGGTTTGCAATAGATTATCCATCACATGGATGACAGATATCACGCTTATTCGCTTAGGCAGTATCCGTCCTGCGGCCCAGGATCAACGCAAAGAATTCGGTTACAGTCAGGCGTTAATTAGGTAGGGCGTTTCTAAAATCGCTTGTCGTTTGGTGTGCTGGATTGACAGTGGACGTTGAGAATTGAAGACCTCACGATTCGGTTTTGACCGGAATCGTTTCTCGTTTATTGTTCGAAAATGTCTTGGGAGAGATCATGAAATCAAACCATTTGCGGCTGCGGCCGTTCGCTCTAGCTATCGCGGGCCTTGTGCTAAGCACGGGCCTTTCAGTCAATCATCCTGCTATCGGTTCCGTTATCATCGATGAATCGGGGCACGGTATTGGTGCCAATACGGCAGTTGTTGACCATAGTGTAGTTGCGAAATACATCATTCGTTTTCAGGAACTGCCGCTCGCGCTCTACGATGGAAGTGTTCTCGGGCTGGCCAGTATTCCGCGCACCGTGGAACCGGGTCGCCGTGCGCATGCTGATACCCAAAGCGCCCAAGCAAATGCCTACGTCAACTATCTGGCTAGTCAGCAAAGCCAGCACATGACCGATATCGGCAAAGTACTGGGCAGAAGTATCGCCGCCGAACATCAGATGCGTTACGCATTAAATGCAGTGGTCGTGACTTTGACCGGTGACGAAGCGAAGAAGATTGCACAACTGAGCAGCGTGGCGGGCGTACAGCGCGATGAGAACCGACAGCTGATGACAGATATCGGTCCTGGCTTTATTGGTGCCGCATCGGTGTGGTGGTGTACGCATGCCGGACAGGACACCTTGTTTGCTACGGGCTTTGATGCCCAAGGTTATCGCGGCGAAGGCATGGTAGTAGCGGATATCGACACCGGCTACGAGGGTGTCGGTGATTTTGTGTAAAGGGGATTATCGTTACTGCTGCGGCATACGTTCATCGAACAGAATAGTGAATCGGTTCAGCGCTGATTTCCGGT
>JAYVTP010000184.1:0-9458 GCA_043788685.1 Pseudolysobacter sp.
ATTTTCTTCTGGCTGCTCATGGCCGGCCCGGGCAAAGTCAGCCTGGATACACTGCTCAATCGCTGGCTGGGTATCCGCTCGGTTTGAAGTTACCGAATAAAGTACGCCAACACGCCAACACGTCCACCGCCATACTTTGGCGGTGGGATTAATTTGATCGCAACGATTGCCTTACAATTGCCAGCGGCTTTGTATACCCTGCAAAGCACGGGCGGACGTAAGGGGAGCGGATGTCGATCAGTGACGCGCAAGCGGTCGTGGCAGCGGATGTCGAGCCGGATTTTGTGGTGCGCATCGCAGCCGGTGATCGCAATGCCGAGCTTGAGTTTGTGCAACGTTATGCCCACGGCATAAGCGTGCTGTTGCGCCGGCGTTGTCGCACCGGTGATCCGATTGTCGAAGACCTCACGCAAGACGTCCTGATGTGCGTGCTGCAACGTTTGCGCTCCGGTGGCATTCGCGATTCGGCCGCGCTGCCCGCGTATATCCAGACTACCGTGGTTTATACCGCCACCGCCGAATATCGCCGTCGCCGCGCCGCTGAGCCATTGAGCGTGATCGAGGATATGCCGAGCGACGAAAATCCGATCGAACGCATCAGCACCAGCCAGCGCTCCAACATCCTCAAGACACTGCTTGCCGAAATGCCGGTGCAGCGCGATCGCGAGATTCTCGTGCGATTTTATCTGGCCGAAGAGGCCAAGGAAGCGGTGTGTCGCGAACTCGGCATTGCCGATGCGCATTTCCATCGCGTGATCTTCCGTGCGCGTGAACGATTCCGACTTTTGCTCGACCATTCGGGATTTGCCGAAGTGTGAAGTGAGACAACTGGCTTACTTGCGACACCTTCATGGGTGTATGGCAAATAAAACGATCTGAAGGAGTTTGAAGTGATGCCGATTGTTACGTCTGTGCGGATCGTCGCCTGGATGGAAAATGCGTGGCTGGGTCGTTACCTCGACCGCGAGCTTGCCGACGACGAAGTGGCGGCATTCGAGGCGTATGTCCTGGACAAGCCTGAACTGCTGGCGCTGATCGAGGCAGATACGCATCTGCGTGATGCGCTGAACGACGCTGCGTTGAACACGCCCGGCGAGGTGATGGGTAAGCACGCTGCAAGCGACGCTCAAGCCCATGTGACTGATGCCCAGCAGGCACCACCATCCATGTTGAGTGCGCACGGCATGCGACCTGCGTGGCTTTCAATTGCCGCCTCGCTGCTGCTGGGCCTCGGCGTGGGCTGGATTGGCGCGCGTGGCTGGTCGCCAGAACACAGTCAGGCACTGATCGCCAACCCCACGCGCATCATTTACGACACCTTGCGTGGTGAAGCATCGTTGCCACGCATCGAGCACGCGGACAGCAAATCGGATTACGTACTCGTGGAAATCGCGGTGCCGCCCGAAGCCCGACAAATCATCCTCAATATCGAAACCACGGCGGAACAGACATTTACCGAATCGCCGGATGGATTTATCAGCGCCCTGATCAACAAACATGCGTTGACCCGTGCGCCGAGTATTTTTCTGCGCTATCAGCTCAAAGGTATTACGCAACAGCGGACTTTGTCGTTAACTGAATTCAAAAGGGGCGAATCATGAAAATGCGTGGGTTTGTGCTGATCGTTTTTCTTGTCTGCCTGAGCCATCAGGCGCCTGGCTTTGCGGCCGATCCAGTCCGGCCCGCGGCGAAACCCCCTGCAAATGCAAAAGAGTTAGCGCCGACTCATGTCGCCGCCACTGCCTCGCCGCTGGCGTTGGTATGCGATAACACCACGGCCACGAGTGTTGCCGAGATTCCGCAAGCCATCGGCGCTGGTTGTGTCGATTTCAGAAAAGACCACAGCGTGAGCGCTCGGGTGCTGAACAATGCATCGCGTTTTGCCACGGTCTGCCCGGTGACCCTGGAAAAACCTGTATTCGATCCGAAATGCGCTGCCGTTCCGTTGCTGGCAGCGGATGACAAAGTGCAAATCAGTCAATACGGCAAGGATGATTTCCATCTGACGATCTGGCGCCATCTTGACGGTCGCTTGCAGGCCTCCAATCTGTTGTTGACGCCGGGCAAGACTGCGCAAGGCACTGGCTGGCTCGAAGGCCGTGAAACCACGCAGTCCCACGTCTATGTCTATTACGTATATTTAGACAAGAAGACGTCGAGCGCTGGCGATCTGGTGAAATACTATCGGCTGGAAATTTTCGAGGATGGCAAGTGTCTGGATCAAACACCCGCGAGCACTTTCCAGGAAGATCCTTCGTGCAATCTTGCCCCAGCGCCACTGCAGGTCGGGTCGCATCAAGGTAATAGCGGTGGTGGTGGCGAACCTCCGCCAGTCAAATAGGTAGTTTTCATCAGCTCACATCAGCAAATGCAACGTAGATCTTCGGTCGCTTTACTACTCGCGCTGACGATCTCGGCGAGTCGGTTGGTGTTGGCAACGCCCAGCGCGAATGCGGTGATCGATTGCGCCAATACAATCGAAATGACGCTGGCAATTCCGCGCGCTGATCGTATCGCGCTGGACGTGCACGCAGGCGATACGACGTGGCTGGAACTGCAGGAGTCCGGTGCGGAAATCGAGTTAACCGGAGCGCCTGCCGCAACGTCGATCGCCGAGGTCACGGTGCCACCGCGACTGGGTTATTTTTTTCTCGAAATGCGCGGCAACAATACCCTGCAGGTCAGGCGCATATCAGCCTCGGCGGCGCCTGCGCGGCTGCACGCAAAATTGCATTGTTCCCCGACAGCGAGCGATCGCGCTCGTATCGTCTGGTTCGGTCGCGCGGCGTTGGTCTCGCAGCAATTGATGCCGCTGATACGAGGCATTCCAACCGATGATTTGCTTGGCGATATAAACAAATTAGGCGCCGACGCTGTCGCTGCCGATGAAATTGCGCTCACGCAACACCTGCGCGCGCAAGCCTTGTTTGCCGCCGCGCGTACCACGGCGGCGATTGCGGCATTTGCGCAAGCCGAATCTTCATGGCTGGCACTCGGCGACAACGCGCGCGCGCTGGCGGCGAGGGTCGGTCGCGTTGAGGAGTTGCAGCGCTCGGGGCAATATCAGGCGGCGCAGAATCTGTCGAAAATCAATTTTTCGATTGCCCCGGATGACCAGTATTTTTACGAACGCCTGCGCGCCGCACGTTGTCTGGCGCTGCGATATCTCGGTGCGCTCGATCGGGCTGTGGCATGTTATGAAGCCAGCATCGCGGGTTTTACCAACGATGACGAACGCACCGAGCATGCGAGCATGCTGCTCGATCTGGCCGATGTATTGCGTTATCAGGGCAGCTACGATCGCGCGCAACGTTACGCGCAACAAGCATTGCTGTTGGCGGAAGGCCCGGACGCGCCGATATTGCATGGTCGCGCGTATTTGTTGTTGGCCGATCTCGCGCTGGAGCGCGGTGATGTTGCTACCGCATTGAGTCAGTTCGACCGCGCCATCTCCGAATTTTCTTCGATGCATGCATCGCGCTGGGAGGCGAATGCGATGTTGCGCGTGGCATCGTTGTATTCGCAGTTCGGCGTACTCGACGACGCGTATGCCTTTGTCGAGGCGGCGCTATCGCGTTTGTCCGAGCAGGATGCACCCGCGAGATTTGCTGCAGCCAAAATTGCGTTGGCCAGAATCGATCTGCGCGCGAGCCATGACGATGATGCGCTGCGTTCGGTGCGCGCGGCCGAAGCCATCTATGCGCGATTGAAGATGCCGGCCGAGCTGGATCTTTGTCATACGTTGCTGGCACGTCTGCAGCTCGGCAGCAACGATGTTGGCGCTGCCGAAAAACTGGTCGATGACGCGTCCGAGCATACGAAACTCAATACCCATGAATGGCAATTGATTGCGATACGCACGGCCATTGCGGCTGCGCATTTGCCATCGGCGCAACGTTTGTTGGATCAACTGCGCGCGGCGCCGCTGTCGTGGGCGCAGCGGATCGAGTTTGCCGAGCTCGATGCCACATGGTCGGCGCGCTCGGGCGATCGCGGCAAAGCGCTGCAGATACTCACACACGCGGCAACGAATATTCACACTGCTGCATTCGCCATGCGCAATCCGTTGCTGGCGGAATTGCTGGTACGGCAAATCACTCCGCTGCGCTCGCTGGCCATCGAGTTGTTACTGGAGCAGCGCGAGTCGACCAGCAATGACGATATCGCTGCGGTCGATCGTACCATCGCGCAAGCGGCGTGGCAGTGGATCAATCTGCTCAGCGCACCACGCGCGCCAGCGCATGCAAATGATTCGTCTCGCAACCCATCGACGCGCCTGGACGAATTGATTGCGCATGAATTACTCGCGTCCTCGAATCATCGCGATGCTTCTGCAACCGCGATGGGTCGCGAATTGCTCGCGATCTTGTCGAACGGCACTTCGCATATCGCGTCCGAGGATCCCATGACCAGCCGACCGCTGCAGACCTTGCAACAAGGCCTCGCCGCCGACGCGGTATTTGTATCGTTTCTGGACGCAGGCGCGCGTGGAGCGATGCTTTGGATTTCGCACGGTCAAGCGCATCTGCTTGCCGCGCCATCGTCGAAGCAACTTCGCGACGCGACCGAAAAACTGCTGGCGCTGGTTTCCAGCCCCGGCAATTCGCTCGAGCAAATTCATCGCGCAGGCGATGTGATTGGCGCAAAACTATTCGCCACTGCGCCGATGGAATCAGCGCCCGCGCAATTGTTGGTGGATGCCGACAGTGATCTCGGCCTGTTGCCGTGGCCGATCCTGCGCTGGCGCGAGGGTGCTGAAGAGCTGGTCGAAGCCAGCAGTATCAATCTGCTGCATGTGCGTGCGAATTGTTGTGTGGATTCGTCAATTCCGACGTCGCGTGTGCATGTGTTCGTCAGCGCTCAGCAGGCAACGGCGTCGGCAGGATTGCCGCAGTTGCCGATGGCATCCAGCGAGCCTGATTTCATCGCTACCGCGCTGCTCAATTCACAGCACAAGGCGGTGACTGAGAACATGAATAGTCGCGACACGTTGCTCGCAGCGTTGAACCAATCGGGTGACTGGGTGCATATCGCTGGCCACGGCACCGCGGGTTCCAGTCATATCGGTTTCAGCGGCGTTTGGCTGGAGCCGGAAACAGCCGGCGCCGCCCCCGGATTTCTCGGCGAGCTGGATGTACTTGGTCGCGGTTCGCGCAGCGATTTGGTCGTGCTTGATGCCTGCCAATTGGGGCGGCGCACGAATGATGGCGTGCGACCCAGCATGAGTTTTGCCGATGCCACGGCGCGTGCCGGGGCCAGGCATGTGGTGGCGGCGTTGTGGCCGACCAGCGACTCTGCGACCGCGCTCTGGGTGCCGACATTTTATACAGACATGGCGAGTTCAGATGCGCCGGATGTGGGCGCGTCCTTGCACAAGGCGCAGTTGCGTCTGCGTAGCAGCCGGAGTTTTCACCACCCGTTCTACTGGGCATCTTTGATGCACATCGAATCGATCTGAGTCGGCGCAAGCATTGGTGAACAGCCACCTCGCTACAAAAATCCTGTCACCAGTGCCGACAAGGCGCGATATATCGCGAACCAGAACGGCGGGCGAGCGCTGCAACTGGATGGCAAGCAAGTTCCGCTAGATCAATCTCTGGCGAATGACAAACTCACGCGTGAGGAACGCGCAAAAATCCATGTGCCTGTGATTTTCTGGAACTACGAAAAATCGTGTCCCGTCGTTGTGCATGCGCCCGTCATGGCGGACTATGTCCACTCCCGTCGCCTTCCGATTCATGATCAAGACGATCGGCAAACTTGCATCGCATTTGCGACGCTTGGCGCGATCGAATTATTCGTTTCTCGACGTGGCCAAGTTGTCAACCTGTCGCCGCAATATGCGAACTGGATTTTCATGCGCCGTGCGATTCCGCCGCGCGACTGGTGCCATGACGATGTGCGACTTACAGATGCGCTGGTGTGTTTGAACGAGATCGGCGTGTGCGCAGAAACCCTTTGTCGGTATGAGTCGCTGGCTGCGTTGCACACGCGCTGCGATCAAAGTCCGAGTTTGAACGCGCAACGCCATGCTCGCTACGGCATTAAAAAATATTCGCTGATCGACAATCTCGGGCACGACGGTCCGAGTATTGCCAACACCGTATTTATCGAAAACATAGTCTGCCAGGGTTTCGACATCATCATCACGGTCGGCGTTGCCTTCGGACGTCACGATATCGATCATGTCTATGATGTGATGCGCGACGGCGAAGACGTTGCCTGGACACCCACCGATGCACATTGCCTGGTCATTGTTGGCTACGATCGCGGTGCGCGTAAGCCTTTTTTCATCTGCAGAAACAGTTGGGGCAAAGACACCGGCGCCGATGGTTATCTGCTGCTGAGCTATGACTATATCCGCACTTACGCTCTCTACGGCGCGGTGGTGCTGGACGTCGCTACCGACCGAGCCCTGCCAGCCGAATACTAGATACTGCCGCGAGTGGCAAAGCGATTTTTTACTGAAGCAGAACGGCAGCGAGTAGAACATGCGGCGCGGAATATTTATCGCAGACTGACTTTCCGTGTCAGCCACTAATCACTGCGTGTTTGCTAAAATCAAAGTTTCTTCGTTACATCAGCCATCAAGCGTTCGCCTTCGGCCTTTGGCACATTTTCGCAGAGATACAGTTCGACAAATTCGCCGCCGCGGGAGATCGTCGATGCGCGCTGATAGGCGCATGGGCCTGCCGCCGTCATCGTATACAAGGTCGGATGAGTTTCATGGGTAGCATGCAGATGCCGTCCGGCATCGGGGCCACCAACCAACAATAAATCAGTCATGTCGCTTTCCTTTTCCACAAGGGAATATGGCAGGAAGAGTTTCAACCTCATTACCGTCTTCACCTTGTGAATTTACAGTGTCATTCGCGTGATTTACGAATGTAATTTCGGCTATTTACCCATGTAATTTTTTGTTCATCAAACACCTCGCTGGCAATGCTTCAGTGTCGCTAAAAATGGTCGACCGCCCTTGCAATGGCATCACGCACTTTTGCAGGGGTACGCTCCAGGGGAGGTAGAGCGCCAAGGATGAACAAGAGGGGAGCCTGCACACGTCCTTCGGTCGTAGGCATACCTTAGCGGCAGACAAGTTATGCAAAAGTTGTGGAACGGTTAGCGACTTGTTTTGCTCGTGGCGACATCATTCGCGTCCGCGCCGCAGAACTCCGTTCGACAACTTGCGTGCCGCACGAAGAAAAATTCACCCGCGCACGCAAGAAATACTTGCCGCTCAGTCCAGCCATGAATTCGCGACTCGAACTTCCACCTGTGATATTTTTCCGTGTCAAGTTGTTCACGGCGGCAGAGAAGAAACATGCTTCTGCAATCGATCGAGTTCACGCGCCAGTCCGGCATGCCGATCGCTACACAAATTTATCTCGCCTTGCGTTCGGCAATTCTCGACGGGCAGATTCCTGCGCGCGCACGCCTGTCTTCGACACGCGAGCTGGCCGCGCAACTCGGTGTATCTCGCACCGGTGTCGTATCAGCGTTCGAGCGATTGGTCGCAGAAGGTTATCTGGCCAGCCGCGTCGGCGATGGCACGCATGTCAGCGAGGTATTGATCGACAAGTCCATACCCAGCACATCGGAGTTGGTACCGGCACGCCTGTCGCAAGCGGCGCGGCAGGTGCTGCAGCTCAACGTCAATTATCTGCGCCCGTTGCAGCCGTTTCGTTTAGGCACACCAGCGCTCGATCTGGCGCTTTTGGAACTGTGGGGCAGGGCAATGCGCATGGCGTGCTTGGAAGCGAAACCCGACGCGCTCGACATGAGCGATCCGCTTGGCCTGCCGAAGCTGCGCGAGTTGATCGCCGAGCGGCTGTATCGCACCCGTGCGATCGTCTGCAGCGGCGAGCAGGTTGCGATCGTTGGCAGTACACAGCAGGCTTTTTTTCTGATCGCACGTTTGTTCATCGAGGCGAGCGATAAAGTCTGGCTGGAGGATCCGGGTTACTACGGCGCACGTCGCGCGCTGATCGCGGCCGGTGCCGAAATCGTGCCCGTGCCGGTGGATCGCGATGGCATGATCGTGGCGCAAGGCGTTGCGCGCGCGCCGTTGGCAAAGCTTGCGTATGTTGCGCCGTCCCACCAATCACCGACCGGAGTGACGATGAGTTTGGAGCGGCGATTGGCGTTGCTGAACTGGGCGCAGGACAGCGATGCACTGATCGTCGAGGACGACTACGACAGCGAGTTCAACTTTGAAGGCCCCTCGCTTGCCGCGCTGTACAGTCTGAGCAAACACGCTCGCGTAATGTACATCGGCACCTTCAGCAAAACCCTGTTTCCCGCCGCGCGTTTGGCTTATGTCGTGTTGCCGAAAAACCTGGTCGAACCGTTCCGCTGCATGCGCCGAGTCACCGACGGATTTACGCCGACGTTGCTGCAGCATGCAGCGGCGCGTTTTCTCGCCGAAGGCCATCTCGATCGGCACATCCGCCGCATTCATGCGATTTACGCGCAGCGCAGAAAAGCATCGGCCGAAGCAGCGCTGGAATATTTCGGCGAAGCCGGTGAGCTTGTGATTGCGCGCACCGGCTTGAACGCCGTGGTCTGGCTGCCGCCGCAGGTGAATGATGTCGCGGTGGCAGCGGCCGCGCTCGACGCCGGTATCGAAAGTTATTCATTGTCGCAATTCGCGCTTGAGCCCATGGCGCGCGGCGGATTGGTGCTCGGTTTTGCGGCATTCATGCCGGAACGAATTCGGCATGCAGCAAAACAACTCGCGCAAATATTGAAGCGGTTTTGAGCGTGACATCTGCCGTAAACGTGGCAGCGAAAAATTCACTGCACCTGAGTGTCGCGCAATAAGCGGCAGCTTCGATTGATGTAGCATTAACCCGCGAACTGGAGCCGACCATGCCTGAAGAAATCCCCGATCCGAAACACCAGCACCCGCCTGTGCCGATACAGGAACCACCGCGTCCGAAACCGATTCCCGCCGAAATGCTCGACCACAAGAAGTCGCCATGATCCGTTCAAAACCCGATCTCTTGCGCATGCTCGATGAACTCGATGCAGGCATGCCAGACATGATCGAAAAGATCCCGGAGGCGGGCGATTTCCGGGCCGCGTTCGGGGTTGCGGCCAGGCACATCACCGATGCGGCATCGGCGGAAGATTCGGTCTACGTGCACGAGCGCATCGACGCCATTCTCACGAGCCACTGCCTCGAACCCGCAGCTTGGGATACGCCCGACGATATTAGCAATATCGACCAGATCGAACCGACCAATAATCGCTGAGTCCATAGGCTTTGTGATAACTGCGATCTGGTTGCCGTCGCTCGACATCCTGCGGTCGTTACAGGAAGGATTACGCCGACAATCCATTCAACCCCGGTTGCGCATGCCAGCATCGCCAATTATAGTAAATTGCGGGGTAGAGCAATGGCAGCTCGCCAGCTTAACCCGCTGGAGGTTGGTGGTTCGATTCCACTCCCCGCTACC
>JAYVTP010000185.1:0-13790 GCA_043788685.1 Pseudolysobacter sp.
GTCGGCACGATCGTGGATATGGATTCGCTGGAAGTGCAGGTTGACGTCAACGAGGCCTACATCAATCGTGTGCAAGCCAGTCAACCGGCACAAACGGTACTGGATGCGTATCCCGACTGGAAGATTCCGGCGCATGTGATTGCGATTATTCCGACTGCGGACAAAAGCAAGGCGACGGTGAAAGTGCGCATCGCGATCGAGCAGAAAGATCCGCGCATCCTGCCCGACATGGGGGCGCGCGTTTCCTTTCTCGATGAATCGAAAAAGACCAGCACGGAAATTCCGAAAGGTGTGCTGGTACCGACTGCGGCCATCGTGCAGCGCGATAACAAGAGTGTAGTGTTCGTGCTCGATGACGATCATGTGCGCATGCGCGCGGTCACGCCGGGTCAAAGTTATGGCGAGCAGCGCTTGGCTGAAGGTATCGCCAGTGGCACCAAGCTGGTACGCCAGCCGCCGCCGGAGATGAGCGACGGTGCACGTGTCGTGCCCATTGTCGGCAAAAAATGAAATAGCGCAGCGATGAAAATTGGTAATCCCGGAAAATAGCGAGGGCAGAACAGATGACGACATTGATCGAAATTCGCAATGTGAGCAAAACCTACGAGCGCGGCAAACAGAAAGTGGAAGTACTGCGCGGTATCGATCTGGATATCCAGCAAGGTGATTTTCTGGCGTTGATGGGGCCATCGGGCTCGGGTAAGACTACCTTGTTGAATCTGCTTGGTGGGCTGGATTCGCCGACCTCGGGCAGCATCACGATTGCTGGTCAGCGCATCGACAAGCTCGGTCAGGGGGCGCTCGCCGGATGGCGCGCGGCCAATGTCGGTTTCATCTTCCAGTTCTACAATTTGCTGCCGATGTTGTCGGCGCAAAAAAATGTGGAATTGCCGCTGTTATTGACCAAACTCGGTGGCGCACAACGCAAGCGCAATGCATCGGTGGCGCTGGAATTAGTCGGGCTGGCGGATCGCGCTTCGCACAAACCTACTGAACTTTCCGGTGGACAACAGCAGCGCGTGGCGATTGCGCGTGCGATCGTTTCCGATCCCACTTTGCTGGTGTGCGATGAGCCGACCGGCGATCTGGATCGTCAATCTGCCGAAGACGTACTCGGCTTGTTGCGCACCCTGAATCGCGAGCATGGCAAGACCATCGTCATGGTCACGCATGATCCGAAAGCGGCCGAGTACGCCAGCCACACGCTGCATCTCGACAAGGGCAATCTCGTCGAAGCACAGCACGTCTGAGGGGGCGGTCATGAAATATCTTCATCTGATCTGGGCCGCGTTGTTTCGGCGCAAGACACGCACGATTTTCACGCTGCTTTCGGTGCTGGCGGCGTTCCTGTTGTTCGGCATGCTTGATGCCGTGCGCACCGCCTTCGATGCCGGCGCCAGCGCTGCCGGTGTGAATCGGCTGGTGGTAAGTTCGAGTATTTCGATCATCCAGCCGCTGCCACAAAGTCTGCTGCCGCGCATGCAGGCGATGCCGAACGTCAAGGACGTCGCCTATGCCAACTGGTTCGGCGGTTATTACCAGGACAAGAAAAATCAGCAGCTGATGTTTCAGGTGGCGATCAATCCGGGCTATCTGGACGTCTATCCCGAATTCGGCCTTTCGCCGGAAGAACGCAAGGCATTCGAGACCACGCGTACCGGCGCGATTGTCGGTGAGTCGGCGGCCAAGGCGCTCGGTATCAAGGTTGGTGACAAGATTCCGATCACCGGTGCGATCTTTGCCAACAAGGCTAACGAAACCACGTGGACATTTGATGTTGTCGGCATCTTTCACGTCAGCGAAGCGAAGATGCGTGGCCTGGAAAATCAGCTACTGTTTCGCTGGGACTATTTCGATGAAGGCCGGGCATTCGGCAACGGCACGATCGGCTGGTACGTGGTGCGCGTGACCAATCCGGGCGAGTCTGAAAAAGTGGCTACGGCGATCGATGCCTTGTCGGCCAACTCCGATCATGAAACCAAGACGCAAACCGAAGAAGCGTTCAATCTTGCCTTCGTCAAACAGCTCGGTGATATCGGTCTGATCGTCGGCGCGATCATGGCCGCAGTGTTTTTCACGCTGATCCTGCTCACCGGCAACACCATGGCGCAAGCGGTGCGCGAACGCATTCCGGAACTCGCGGTACTCAAGACTATCGGTTTCTCGAATGGCAGTGTGCTCGGGTTGGTACTGGCCGAAGCGGTGTTGCTGATCGTGCTCGGCGGCGTGCTCGGATTGCTGCTGGCGCAAATATTGTTACCCGCGATTAATGCTGCAGGTGGCGGTCGGGTCAACTTTCCGCCCATCGGTTTGAGCACGTGGAGCACCGGTCTTGCATTGATGCTGGGTATCGGTCTGGTAGTCGGCGTGTTGCCGGCATTGCGCGGCATGCGTTTGAGCATCGTCGATGCGCTGGCCGGACGCTAAGGAGAATATGCGATGAATTTTCTGATCAATCTGGCAACGCTGATTTGTATCGTGATCGGCTTGTGGATACTTGCGGTGCTGTCGTGGCAGGTGCTGCTTGCGCTGGTCGTTGTGTTGGCACTATGGATGGCGCTGACACGGCGCGGACAGCAGACTTGGTCGGTGACCAAGGTCGGCATTGCGACGATTCCGCAGCGGCTCGGATCGGCGTCGGTGATCGTGGTTGGTATCGCTGGCGTGGTCGGCGTGCTGGTTGCGCTGCTGGCGATGGGCGAGGGTTTCAAACAGACGTTGTCGCACACCGGCGACGACATCACGGCGATCATCATGCGTGGTGGTGCAACGGCAGAATTGAGTTCCGGCGTATCACGCGACGATGCCGTGCTGATCACTCAATTGCCGGGCATCGCGAAGGATGACAAATCCAAACCGATCACCTCGGCCGAGCTGGTCGTGGTTGCCAATGTGCCGAAAAAATCCAGCGGCACGGATGCCAACGTCGAGTTGCGCGGCGTCGGCGAACAGGCTTTTGCGTTACGTCCCAGTGTCAAGATTATTGACGGTCGCATTTTCAAACCCGGCCTGCGCGAACTAATTGTCGGCAAAGGTGCGCTGGCGCAATTCGCCGGATTGCAGCCCGGCAAATCGATGAATCTGAATAATCAACAATGGGATATCGTCGGTGTATTCGAGTCCGGTGACTCGCATGAATCCGAGTTGTGGGGTGATGTCGAAACCATTTCGGCGGCGTATCGTCGTGGCGGTTATCAATCCGTCACGGTGCGCCTGAATTCGCCCGACGCACTCGCGCAACTCACTGCCGGTATTGTTGCCGACCCGCGCCTGAAAGTCGAAGCTAAAACCACCAGCGATTACTACAGCGCGCAATCTGAAGGACTGACCAAGGTGATCACCATCATCGGCATCGTGATCGGCACCATCATGGCGATCGGTGCGGTGTTCGGCGCATTAAACACGATGTACGCTGCCGTTGCGATGCGTGCGCGCGAAATTGCCACACTGCGTGCGATTGGTTTTCGCGGATTGCCGGTGGTGGTCTCGGTGCTGCTGGAAACCATGCTGCTGGCGCTGGCAGGAGGCGCGGTCGGCGGATTGATTGCGTGGGTCATTTTCAACAACTACACCGTGTCCACGCTTGGCTCGAATTTCAGTCAGGTCGTATTCGCGTTCAAGGTATCGCCGCAATTGTTGTGGACTGGATTGAAATGGGCGCTGGCGATTGGTTTTGTGGGCGGTCTATTTCCGGCCATGCGTGCGGCGCGAGTACCGGTAACGACCGCGTTGCGCGAGATGTAAGCACAACGCAGCGTTGCTGCGTTGATGCGATCAATCAGCAAACGCAGGCATGTCCTGCGTTTGTTTTTTCAGTCGTTCGGATCGCGCAAGCGCGTCGCCGGATACGTAATATTTTTCAGCAGCCGCTTGAAATCCGCATTGTCTTTGCCCCATGCGCGCGCGGCGCGTTGCAAGGCTTCGTCCCAATAGTTTTTGGCACTTTCCGTTTCGCTGCGCAGAAAATGCACGTGGCCGATCAGCCACAGACTGCGGATCAGCGCGGGATGATCGCCGCTAAGTTTGGCGCGCCGAATGGCTAGTGCTTCGGTCGCGTCGGCCAGCGATTCATCGTTGCGGCCGAGGCCGAATAACGCCTCGCTGCGACCCTGCAACGCCTCGGCCACCGCAGGGTGATCCGGCGCCAGTGCGGCGCTGCGGATCGCCAGCGCAATATCGAATTTTTCCAGCGCAGCGGCTGGATCGCGCTGGTCGAGCAAGACCAGGCCGCTGTTGAAAGTCGGCCAGGTCACATACCAGTGTTTGTCGCCGAGCGCAGCGCGAAACGCGGTTTCCGACGCCGCATAACTTTCCAGCGCGCGCTTGCTATCGCCGCGCAGACGAAACACGTTGCCGAGCATGTTCATCGACGTGGCGTAGTCCGCATTCGCTTCGCCGTACAACTTGCGCAAGCGCACGCTGCATGCCTCGATCAGTGGTTGTGCCTCGTCGATGCGGTTTTGATCGAGCATGATAGTGCCGAGATTCTGTGCGCTGCTGATGGTGCGGAAATGATCCTCGCCGAGCTCGCGTCCGTAAATCGCCATGGCCTTGCGCATCGCGACTTCCGCCGCACCCAAATCGTCCATGTCACGCAGCAGCAAACCGAGATTGTTCTGGATCGACGCGCCGCGCACCTTGTCGGCGACACCCGCACGCTCCGCATAGTCGCTCGCGATCTTGAATTCGCGCAGCGCATTTGCATTGTCGGCTGAGGCTTGCAAACCCAGCGCACGATAGTTGTGCAGTTGCGCGAGCGCATCGGTTTCGTGCGCGCTATTGCCGGTAATCAATGCAATGGCCTCGTCCCAGCGTTGCAGTGCCGGTGCCGCATTGCCTTGTCGATATTCGATCCAGCCCATCGCGCGCAAACTATCTGCCAGTTCGATCTTTGCATCGGTTTCGCGCCAGCTTTTTACCGCGCCTTCGAGTGACACGCGTGCGCGCGGAAAATCACCGAGCGCCGAATACACTTCGCCGATCACCATTTGCAACGCAGCGCGCTGGCTGGTGTCGTCGGCGAAATCGTGATCGATGCGCGCCGCGCCACGCGCGAGAATTTCATTGGCGTTGAGGCGCTCGCCGCGATTCACCGACGGATCAGCGACCTGGAACATGTCGATCAGGAATTTGGCCACGGCATTGGCGCGTGTCGCTTCATGCCGCGCGATATTGGTCTGATGATGCGCGATCAGCACCAGTCCGATCAGCGCCAATATTGCACTGAACGCCGCCGCACTGACATACGGCCAGCGTGCGATTGCGCGCCACGCAAAATACATTGCCCCGGCCGCGCGCGCGCTGACCGGACGGCCATCGAGAAACGCTTGCAGATCGGCGCTCATCGCGTCCATCGAACCGTAGCGGTGTGCCGGCAATTTCGCCAGCGCCTTGCGCACGATGGCATCGAGATCGTCGCTGAGCTGATGGCGGACATGACGGGTTTGCTCGCGCGCAGGCGCTGTGGTTTGCGCATCGTTGTGGGTCGAGGCACGGCGCAAGGTCAGCGGCTCTTCTTCGGCAACTGCGCGCGACCACGCATAGCTATCGCTCGGATCGGCACGATAAGGCAGCGCGCCCGTGAGCACGCGAAAACACAACACGCCGAATTGATAAATGTCGGTAGCGACGGTGACATCGGCGTTGCGAAACTGTTCCGGCGCCGCATATTCCGGGGTCATCGGCCCGAGCGCAGCGTGGGTCAATGCGGCATCGCCGACACCCATCGGCTTGGCAATGCCGAAGTCGAGCAGCTTGGCGCGACCTTCCGCCGTCACGAGAATATTCGAGGGTTTGATATCGCGATGCACGACTAAATTCTGATGTGCGCACGCCAGCGCGCCGGCGATGTCGATGAGCAAGCGCACGCGTGATCGAACATCGCTCAAGTGATCGGCGCAATACTCGGTGATCGGCACGCCATCGACATACTCCATTGTGTAGAACGGCTGACCGTCCGGCGTCTGACCACCGTCGTAGAGCGGCGCAATATGCGGGTGCACGAGGCGTGCCAGAATCTGTCGCTCGCGCTCGAAACGTTCGCGCGCCGCGGCGGTCGCGACTTCACCACGAATCACTTTCAGCGCCACACGTTGCACAAAATTGTCGGTGTTGCGCTCGGCCAGATACACGCTGCCCATGCCGCCGCTGCCGATCAAACGCAACAACCGATACACGCCGATCTGCTGGCCGATGCGATCTTCCTCTGTCGTTGCATCTGCCGCGGCCAGAATAAGTGGCGCGGCCAGCGCATACGGATCGATGGAAATCTCTTCTTCGTCGCGCGCATGCTGGATCAGCAGACGTTGCAAGTCTTCGCGCAATTCGGCATCTGCGGCGCAAAGTGAATCGACGAATGCCACACGCGCGGCGCCATCGTGATCCATCGCCTGATCGAGCAGCGTGCGCAGCCGTCGCCAGCGTTGAGGATCGACGCTGCTCATCGCGAGAAATAGCATGCCATCGAGCGAAATCCCAAGTGCGTCGACGTGTGAGTTGCGACGGTTTCAGCCGGAATAAAATAGTCGAGGCGACTCACGACTTCACGCGAACGGGCGAGCGGGCGCCGTCGTGCCATCACCGCGCATCGCATCGCCGAGAAACGCACGTGCAATCGCCCAGTGACGTTTCACGGTGCGTGTGTTGACGCCACGCACGCGCGCGATTTCATTCAGCGCCAGCCCGGCGAACGAATGCCATTCCACCAGCTCGGCGAGGTCGGCATCGCATTCGCGCAGCTTGCCGAGCGCTTCGTCGAGTGCGAGCAATTCATCCAGCGGTTTGTCGGGTTGTTCGATGCGATCGGTGAGTTCGGTACGCACCAAATCGCCGCCGTGACGCACGGTGGCGTGTTTTTTTGCCAGATCGATCAAGGTCTGGCGCATCGCCTGGGCGATGACGTTGTAAAAGTGCGCGCTGCCTTCAAGTGCGGCGCCATCGCTGCGGGCGAAGCGAATCCACGCCTCATGCAATAGCGCGGTTGGATTGACCGTCATGCCGCCACCGGAACGACGCAGATGCGCGCGCGCGATACGTTTCAGCTCGTCGTATACCAAGGTGAACAATTCGTCGTGTGCGGCGGCATCGCCACGGCCCAGTGCATCGAGCAAGGCGGTGACATCGGGCCTGCTCGAATCTACACGTTGCGTCATGGTTGCTCCTAGCTGCGTTGTTTGCAGTGTACCGCCTGGCAGCGCTCGCGGTAGTGCGATGCCCCCTTTTTTACGGAATCTCGTAATGTAAAAAGCAGCGTTGCTGTCGCGCGCGACTGCAGGCAGACACGTGCTGGACGCAGGCAATGCCAGCAATGACCGGCACATTTCCACACGTCTACGGGTAAGGAGTCAAAATCATGAGTAGCAGAGGATTCATGCACGCAACCGTGTTCGTCGTCGGATTGCTGGCCGCAACCGTGGCGATCCACGCCCAGGTTCCCACCACCATCCGGGCGACAACGCCGACCATGGCCGCTGACCAATCTGGCTGCGCTGCCATCAGTTTCTACGATATCGGCCCCGGCAAAACCTACAGCGCGCTTAGTCAGGTGCCATGGAGCAAGCTGAAAGGTTGCGATACCGTCAGGATTTACACCGATGCCAATAATCTCCCCTACCACGAAATGATTTTGCTATCGGCAGGAACAAACCTGACTCCGACCGCACCGACCCAATTCATGCGCCTGATCGGGATACCGGATCCCGTCAGCGGCGCGTTGCCGATCATCGACGGCACCAGCGCGTCGCAGCTGGAAACCGTGCAGGGTCAGGTGCGCACCCTGCAGTATCTGGATAATTTGAATCCGTCCAGAATTCTGTATTCGCTGGGTCTGGTCATGGTCTCGGGGCAGTTGGGGCGCAGCTACAACTTCGGCCCTTCAGGCTATATCTCGATCGAGAATCTGGATATTCGCAATGCGGACTATGGCAGCACGTTTTTCGATGCGCAAAAAAATACGACGAGCGCTTACGGCACGTTTGCATCGTGCATTTACATAGAGGCAGCGGCGCATCTGGTTTTGAAAAACAATATCCTGCACAACTGCGGCAATGGCTTGTTCATGAATTCCAAAAACGCGGCGTTGGTCGAGTTGTCGCAGGACGTGTTGATCGAAGGCAATCAGATTTACGGCAACAGTAATGCTGTTGGCGTTGGCGGAAGCAATGGATATTCCGAACACAATAGTTACACCGAAGCGCGCGACATCATCTACCAATACAACCATTTTGGCGACGTCAAGCCGGGCGCGTTCGGTGACTGCCTGAAGGATCGATCTTCCGGTCTCGTGGTGCGTTACAACACGTTTGCGTCGAGTTGCGGCATCCAGCTCAACCTGAGGGATTCCACTGGTGGCCAGAGCCTGATCTGGGGCGACCCAGGCTATGCCACCACGTATGTCTACGGCAATCTGTTCGATATCTCGGGGCAGAACGGCGCGACACTCGCCGACTACGGCGGAGACAGTGGTGCGACCGCGAACTATCGTCAGGGCATTCTGTTTTTCTACAACAACACCTTCACGGTAAAAGGCGATGCAAACAGCGGCGCCTATCCTTCAGTGTTCTTGTTCCATATGGACATGCAAAACGCCGTGGCCGATGTGAAAAACAATGTGTTTTATACCTCGCCAAGCAGCGTGGGCGCCGCTGGCAAA
The DNA here is from genome assembly GCA_043788685.1 of Pseudolysobacter sp. Taxonomy (GTDB): domain Bacteria; phylum Pseudomonadota; class Gammaproteobacteria; order Xanthomonadales; family Rhodanobacteraceae; genus Pseudolysobacter. The sequence goes on from JAYVTP010000185.1 coordinate 8,651, forward strand.
GTGCAGGCAATGTCCTTCGGCAAGGGCACCGTCAACCTGGCCAACAACTGGGTTTCGCCGAACGCCGCGCAATTCTGGCTGGGACATCTCGTGGCCGGTGCGGTGGTGAATGGCTGGAACAGCAATATCGGGGCAAACAACAATCCGATGTTCAACAGCGCGATGCAGCCGTATTTTTACCCCGCCGCTGGATCGCCGTTGATCAACGCCGGCAGTGCATTGCCTGCGGCGATTGTTAGCTCGGGCAACCTGCCGGTGGGTGTGGTCGGGATGGCGCCCGGCGCGATTCGGCCGAAGGACGGCAAGCTCGATATCGGTGCGTTCGAGGGGCTGCCGATCGACACGGTTTTCACCGACGGGTTCAATTGAGCTATCGGGTTGGTGTTGCTCGCTTCGTTGCAATTCATGCGTGTTCACGCGCCGAACCATTCGCTGCGTCCAAGTCATATTGTCGTGCAAAAAAAAGTTCACACACGAAAATTGCGATGAGCTTGCGCTGACGCGTTGTCCCCTTTTCTGTGGAATCCCGTAAAGCATTACAGAGCATCCGCTCGCGTCACTTTCGAGGGGCTAGCCATGTACACCAAGATTTCTGCAATCTCGCCGCATTCGCTGCCTATTCGAGATATTTCATCCGTCGCGCCGAACGCTGCTCGAGGCCACGCTCAGCGAAGCAGAGCCATGCTGCTTTGTGCTTTTTTTATCCTCGTTCATGCTGGATCGTGCGGTGCTACCGTTTTTACCGTTGACAGCACAATCGATGCATCCGACGCGGTACCGGGTGACGGCGTGTGCAACGACGGTGCCGGTCATTGCACCCTGCGCGCTGCCCTCCAAGAGGTCAGTTCGACTTTCGCTGTCAGCAGCAGCAATACCATCAATGTCCCGGCGGGCAGTTATGTAACAACTGCGCTTTTGTTTGCGGCAAAAAGCGATGCAGCAAAAGATTTATCCATCATCGGCACCGGCGCCGCTGGCACCGTTATCGTGGATGGGAGCGGCGGCGCGCCGCATGGCGTGTTCAATATCGGTGGCGGCGGAGTTACCAGCCTCGTCAATCTGACGATTCAAAATGGCACATCATTCCAAGGCGGAGGCATCGCGGCGTATCTCGGCACGCTGAATATTTCACTCTGTGTGATCACCAACAGCCATGCCGCAGCGGGCGGCAACAGCGGCGGCATTTATCTGGGTGATGCCAACGGCGTGGTCAATCTGGATCGCAGCACGGTGAGCAATAACACCAGCCCCAACGATGCCGGCGGCATTCGTATTGCTCAAGGCACGATGAAAATTACCAGTAGCGCGATTGTCAACAATCACGCCAGTGTGTCTGGCGGAGGCGGTGGCGGAATTCTCAATCAGGCGACGCTGAGCGTTAACGACTCCACGATCAGCGGAAATATCTCGAATTACGGCGGTGCCATCAGCACGCTCGGTAACGGTGCGATGACTCAGTTGGCGAACGTGACCATCACCGCTAACTCCACACAGCAGCTGGCTTCGAATCCCGGAGCAACCACCAGCGTATTGTCCAGCATCATCGCCAATCCCATCAGCGGCGCCAATTGCGCCGGAGCGATCAACTCGCTTGGCCACAATATCGATAGCGCGAATTCATGCAATTTGTCGGTACCCAGCGACTTCTTCAATACCAATCCGATGCTCGCGCAACTGGCGAACAACGGCGGCCCCACCCTCACGCATGCGTTGTTGCCCGGTAGCCCAGCCATCGACCTGGGCGATAATTTTTACAGTTACAAATACGATCAACGCAGCATTGGTTTTCCGCGCGTGCTCGGTGCCGCGGCGGACATCGGCGCGTTCGAGGGCGTGCAAGTCGACAAGATTTTCGCTTACGGCTTCGAGGTTTTACCGCCAGGAAGTTGACCAACGCAGGCCGTGTATCGCGCGCAAGCGACGCGTTGCTCATCCATTCAATTCAGGAATTTTCGATATGCTCGCACCATTGTTTCGTTGTCGTTTGTGTTTTTCTCATGCGCTTGTTTTGACCTGCGCCATGCTTGCCTTCAATGCCGATGCCAGTGCCAATACCTGTATCTGGAGCGGTGCCGCGAGTGGACTGTGGTCCAACGCGGTCAACTGGATGGGTTGTGGGGGCGTCGTGCCGAGCAACGGCGATGCCCTGCAGTTTCCCGAAGCGGCATCCAACAAAACCAACAACAATGATCTGGGTGCACTCACTACGATTACAGGACTCGCCTTTACCGGCAGCACTTCGGGTTATGTCTTGAGCGGTGCGGCGTTGGGGCTGGGTGCGAGCGGCATCAGCAATAGCAATGTCAGCGGCAGCAATACGCTGGGCATGAATCTTACGCTCGCATCGGCGCAGAGTTTTTCCGGCAATACCGGTGCCATGAACTTGAACGGCGGTTTGGCGCTCGGCGGGCAAGCACTGACGATAGCCTGGCCGTCGCTAAGTGGCGCCTTGGTGCCGTGGACGATCAACGGCGTGATCAGCGGCAACGGCAGTATCGCCACGAATGGCTCGGGTTCCGGCGACGGGGTGATCATCGCCGGCAACAATACCTTCAGCGGCCCGGTGATACTCAACAGCGGCTACACGCTGCTGAACCATGCGAATGCGCTTGGCGTTGCCGACGGCACGGTGGCAAATGGCATTTCGGTCAGCGGCAACGCTACGCTGGACATCGGCAACAATATCGATATCGGCAATGAAGCCCTCACGCTTGCGCCAGGTTTTGGACAAAACAACAATGGCATGATCCAGCACATGGGCCACAATAACTGGGGCGGCCCGGTCTTGTTGCCCGGCGTTGGCACAAGCGATTTCAACTCCACCACGGCCGGTGATTCGTTGCAGTTCAGTGGCGCGATCAGCGGCAGCGGTGGATTCCTTTTTGCCAATAGTCCCGCAACGATCTACGTGCTGGGCAACGCCACCAATACTTTCAGTGGAGGAATATTCACGACGGCACCACATGGCGCGATCATTCGCCTTGGCAACGACAATGCAATTCCAAGCACCAGCGTGGTTGATCTGAAGGGCAGCGCGACCTTCGATCTGAATGGATTCGACGACAGCATTGCAGCGCTCACTTGCACCGCCAGTGATAGCGTCATCATTCCGCTTGGCAGCGCGCTGACGGTTGGCGCGGACAATTCCAGCACTACCTGTGCGGGAGTGATATCAGGCAACTTCAGCGATGCACCTTTCACGGTGCTGACAAAAATCGGCAGCGGCAAGCTGACCTTGACCGCTGCCAATACCTACGACGGCGAAGTCGATGTGCTCGGCGGCGGTTTTGAAGTCAATGGTAGCCTGATCGCCAATCCGGGCACGGCGATTTATGTCAGCAGCGGCCAGAATGCGTCGCTGTTCGGCATCGGCAGTGTCGGCAACACGGTGGTGGCCGGCACCATCCACGGCGGCAGCGCGAGTATGCCGGGCACGTTGACCGTCGATGCGCTGAAATTCAACGGCGTTGGCGGCATGACTGCACGCATCAACAGCGCATCGATTTTTGATCGCATCAGCGCGGCCAGTGTCGACCTCGCTTCGATTCCATCGCTGAGTATCAGCCTCAATTTTGTGCCGCCGACAGGCGCGGTCTTCACCTTGATCGACAACCTCGGCGCGGGCGCGGTGACGGGCAATTTTACTGGCCTGGCCGAAGGCGCCGGTCTGGTCGTCAACGGCACCACGTTCCATATCAGCTATGTCGGCGGCACGGGCAATGACGTAACGCTCACAGCGAGCGGCGCTGCCGCGGGTGTCGCCCCCATGGCGGGCCTGACCGCAGCCAGTGCAACGTTGACCAATGGGGTCGGAACACTGGGGGTGAGCGTGCTGACTACGGGCACCGCACCGGCATCGGTGTTGATCAATTGCGCGATACCTGCCGGTGTCGCGAATTTCCAGATTACCTCCGGTGCTGCCGGTGCGATGGTGGCACCGGCGGCGGTTGGCAATCAGATAACGCTGGAGATGACGTGCGTCCCTCAGGCGACTATCCAGACCGCCACCTTGACCTGCGTGCAAAGCGCTACTCCCGCGCCGAATCCGGCTGATCTTGTTGCCTTTATTACCTGTCCCGCGCTGCCGGCGCCGCCGGTGGTGCCGACAGTGGCTACGCAAATCCCCAGTTTGTCGGAGTGGAGCAAATCGTTGTTGAGCTTGTTGCTGCTCGGCGTGGGTGCGGTTATTGCAAAACGCCGTCACGGCTGATTTTGGTCGGCGTGAATGTACTTTTGGCAGGGTGCCACGGCGCCCTGTCGTTCTTGTCGGGCGTTGCAAATTCTTGAGGGAGCGTGGCATGGACAGCCCGATCGCAGAAAGAATTTTCAGGCCCACGTCATTTGTCCTGATGTTGCGTTGCGCTGTATTGCTGCTGCTGTTCGGCGCGACACTGCGCGGTATTGCCGATACCCGCCAGATTGCCAGCAGTTGGATCCAAGTCTGGAACAGTCCGTTCAACCATAGCGATAACGCGTTGATGGTGCGCGCCGCTGCGGCTGGCGGCATTCTGCAATTGGTACGCTCACATGATCCGGCCACTCATTCCTACCGGCTCGTGATTATTCGCCACGAAGCCGATGGACAGCGGGCTTGGGCGCATATCGATCCGGTTCTGCCACCGGTTGACCCAATCGATATGAACATTGCGGCAGATGGGAGCGCCGTGATAACCGTGGCCAGTGACAATGTTCTTTTCGTGCGCAAGTTCGACAGCCTTGATGGCGGGCTGATTTGGGAGCATCAGCGAACCTTGCAGACCACGCTCGACGCATCGCTGCTGAGCGGTCCGAAAATTGCGCGTGATCTCGCCGCAAATCGTATCCTCATTGCGACATCGGATCAGGATGATTTTCTGATTGCAGGTTATGCCGAAGATGGTGTGGCAGGTGCCGACACTCGTTGGGGCGTGCCGAACAGTCTCGATGTGCCTACCGCGATTCTGCTACGCGCGGACGGTGGTTTTGTCGTCAGCGGTTTTGAAGGCGGTGGCATCCATGCCGCCTATCGCAATCTGCGTTTTGATGCGAGCGGTGCGCTGCTATTCAGTGATTGCGGGGGTGGTTGGCGCGAATTCCCTGTTCAACGGGGTGAGCAATGACGATGCCGTACTGTCGCGCGATCCGGCTGTAGTCGAATGCA
>JAYVTP010000186.1:0-5427 GCA_043788685.1 Pseudolysobacter sp.
CGCAAGCAGCGGGGTATTAAGTGCGCTATCAACCAAACTGGCTTTCAGCCAGTTATCGCCGCAAGCGGCGGGGAATTGAACCCCGTGGAGCGATTCAACCGGTATCGCTCAAACGTCGTCGCGACAGACTACGCAGCTCGATACGAAATTCAACACCGCTGCCATCCGTCAGATTGCTTGCGCTAGCGGTGCCGCGGTGCAGCTCGGCGACCAGACGCACCACCGACAAACCCAATCCGAGGTGCGGCGCACTACCGCCGCCACGCGCGCTGCCCTGCTCACGCACGCTGACCAATGACTCGAACAGGTGTTCCTGCATCGCCGATGGCAACAGCGAGCCCTGGTTGGCCATCGTGATTACCGCGCCGTCATCGAGCGCCGCGAGAATGACGCGAATCCAGCCGTTTTCGGGCGTGAACGACAGCGCGTTATCGAACAATTTGTCCAGCGCCTGCGCAATCATTTCGGGCGCACCGTGCAGCATCAACGGGGCATCCGGCAGATCGCAGCTAAGTTCGCGCGCGCCGGCGAGCGGACGGTACGCCTCGACACAACCGCGCAGCACCGCAGCAAGATCGAAATCCTCGCCGTCGCTCATCGCAATTGCACGCTCCAAGCGGCTGGCCTCGCTCATCGCGCGCACAATCGCGCCAAGACGCTCGGCACCGTCACGCGCACGTCCGATATAGGTGCGCGCCGCAGGCGTAAGCGATTGATGATCGAGATTGTCCAGCGACGATTTCACGATCGCCAGCGGCGTGTTGAGCTCGTGCGAAAGTTTGCTCGCGAGCGTGCGCAGATAATCGGTATAAGCCGCAACTTCATCGAGCAACTTGCCGAAGCTGCGCGACAGATCACCGAGTTCGTCGCGCGCATCGGATAACGGCAAACGGCCGTCCAGACGTCCAGACGTCCGCACCGCGCGCTCGGCCGCATCGCGCAGGCGACGAATGCGCAAGCTCAACACACTCGCGAACAGGAACAGCACGCCGCCGGCCACCAGCAACGCCAGCAGGCTCGCGCCCATCAATCCAAGCAACGCGCGATTGGTAAGGATCGGCAACGCGTCGCCGGATTGTTCGAGCAGCAACGCACCGCGAATTTCACCTTGCATACGCAGCGGCACGGCGGCGGCGAGTACCACACCACCTTCGCGTTCCGATGGATGCCACGCCGTGGCCGCAACGCCCGATAAGGCCTGCCAGATTTCCGTCGCATTCAAGCGCGGCAGGCCGAACGCGAAATCCTTCGCAGCGGTCAGACCGGGTGCCAGCAGGCCGCGATAGATCAAACTTTCGAACCAGCGCCGGCGCGAACTTTCGGTATTTGCCGCGGCCAGCTCACCGCTTTTCGCGAGCACCCAGCCATCGTTGCTGAGCAGGCGTACACGCACGTCTTGCGGTGCGAACAAAGCGAGATCATCAGCACGCGCGCGCGAATAACGCAGCAACGGATGCAGCTCGGCGGCTTGTGGATCAGACGCGACGAGCGCGACATCGCGCCGACCATCCGCATCAAATACACTCAGTGCGATTCGATCCGGCGCCTGCGTCAGTGGCATGCGCATTTCGATACGATAACCCGCGCTGTCTTCCTGCCATTCGCCACCGAGCACATTCGGCAAACCGGCGCCATCGGCGCTATCCGTCACGAGCGCATCGAACGCGCCTGGCGCAGCACTCGCAAGCAGATAATTGCGTGTGTTGTCGCCGCGCGTCATCTGCAGATCGAGATGATCGCTGATCGGCGCGCGAGCATCATGCGCATCTACGCGCACGCGCGTCGCGTCATGCACCTCGGCGAGCAGATATAGCCAATCGCGATCGGCAGCGAGTACGACGCGCAATTTTTGCGCATCGCTCATCGGCCCGAAATTTTGTGCATATGGCAGCAGCAGTTTCCAGTCGTCGGCATAACCATCCACCGTGATGCGCGTGGTGAGCGGATGCACATACAGACCCTGCCCTTGCGGCAAGGCGATTTTGGATGCGACCAGACTGCGCGCCAATGCTTGCGCCGATGCGGTCAGGGCTTGCTCCTGACCGTGACGCAGCAATTCTTCCATCTGCCGCACGAACAGCCAGCCGGCCAGCGGCAAGGCCAGGGTCGAGAGTGCGATCAGCAGGAGCTTGTAACGCAATGACATAAACGAATAGACGTATAAACGTATAGATGGGAGATCGGATTGCGATTTTTAGACTGTATGGCGATGTTATGGCAATGCCGCTACCGCCTGACTAGACGCGCCAGCGATAACCGACGCCATGCACGGTTTCGATCGCATCGAACTCGGGCGCGAGGGCGATGAATTTCTTGCGGATGCGTTTGATATGCGAGGTGATCGTGGCGTCGTCGACCACCACTTGCGCCTCGCGCATGAGCTGGTCGCGATTTTTCACGTGGCCCGGAAAACGCACGAGGATATGCACCATCCAGAACTCGGTCACGGTCAGCGGAATTTCCTGGCCGTTCCAGCTCACGCGCATGCGCTCGGCTTCAAGCCGCAGCGGGCCTTGCTCGACCACAGTCTCCTTGTTCATCGGTTTGCTCAGCGCATCGAGGCGGCGAAACAACGCGCTGATGCGTGCGGACAGATGATGCAGGCTGATGTCCTTGGTCAGGTAATCATCGGCGCCGAGACGCAGGCCGGAAATGATGTCGAGATCGGAGTCGCGCGCAGTCAGGAAAATGATCGGCAGCACCGCCGCTTTTGCGCGCAATTCGCGGCACAACTCGAAGCCGCCCTCGGGTTCATCGCCGAGGCCTATGTCGATAATCACGAGCTCGGGCAGACGCAGGTTGAACGCGCGGCTGGCTTCCGGGCGCGTAGCATAACCTTGCACCTGATAACCGAAACGCGTAAGCGCCTCGACGTAGTTGGCGCGGATGCTGGGTTCGTCTTCGACGATGGCGATGGAACGGGCCATGAGTTGCTCCGCGAGTTGATCGTGCCGGCAGCTTACGTAGCGGTGCGGCGTGTGCGCAATGGGTACGGCACGATTGCCCGCAAGCTGCCACAACTCACCGCCAATCCGCCGCATTCGTGTCAGCGCCGCGGCCACGATCCGCGTTGTACTGGCAACACGCGACGAATGATCGCGATCGGGAAATCGAAATGTCGAACGAAACGAACAAACCCAACAGCGAGTTGCAACGCAGTTTCGAGCCTTTGCGCACGTGTTTTGCGCTGCTCAGCCTGCTGCTCGGAATACTGGTCTGCCTGCGCGCCTAGTCCCCCACAAACCAGTCAAGGATACTACGATGGATGTTTGCCTGCCTTCCGATTTTCTGGCCCTGCGCGCAAGTGTGGACAGCGACTGGCGCGATGGTTGCGCGGGATTTTCGAGCGCGCAGTCGCGGGCTGACGACACCGAATATTCGTCGCGTGGCCTGCCGCCTCACACATTGCGATGCGAAAAAAATGCACCGCCGAAACCGCGGACATCCACGCAGGCCGATCCCGCTTGGCAGGTAATTTGAGAAATCGCTAAAAAACAAACCGTCATTCCAGCGAAGGCTGGAATCCAGTTCTCTTTTCCAGCGCCTCAAGAACTGGATTCCAGCCTTCGCTGGAATGACGGGCAAAAGATCTTTTCAACTTGACGTAGCAGCAATCTGCGCATGCATCGCGGCAATCACTGCGGCGTAGTCGGGCTTGCCGAAAATCGCCGACCCGGCGACAAACGTATCGGCACCGGCGCGCGCGATTTCGGCGATGTTGTCGACCTTGACGCCGCCGTCCACTTCGAGTCGGATATCGCGACCGCTGCGATCAATCATCGCGCGCACGCGACGCAATTTTTCCAGCGCGGTCGGAATAAAACTCTGGCCGCCGAAACCCGGATTGACCGACATGATCAGCACGAGGTCGAGTTTATCGAGCACGAAATCCAGATAGTCCAGCGGCGTCGCCGGATTGAACACCAGACCCGGTTTGCAACCGCTGTCGCGAATCAGCTGGATGGTGCGATCGACATGCTCACTGGCCTCGGGATGAAAGCTGATCGAGGTAGCGCCGGCCGCGGCGAAATCCGGAATGATCCGATCCACCGGCTTGACCATCAGATGCACGTCAATCGGCGCGGTGATGCCGTGCTTGCGCAGCGCTTCGCAGATCAGCGGGCCGATCGTGAGGTTGGGCACGTAATGGTTGTCCATCACATCAAAATGCACCCAATCGGCGCCAGCCGCGAGTACGTTGCACACGTCTTCGCCGAGGCGCGCAAAATCCGCCGATAGAATGGACGGGGCGATGACATTGGGCTGCTTGCTCATGGGGTCTCCGTGCTGCACATCGTGAAGTGGCGTAGTTTATTTGATGCCGCGCTCGTGCTTGACCTTCTCGTACGCGGCGTTGATTTCGGTCGCGCGCAGTTCCGATCGACGTTTCATTTCTGCCGGCACGTCGCCGAGTTTGTCGGGATGATACTGGCTCATGAGTTTGCGATAGGCGTGCTTGAGTGTGCGCTCGTCGGCATCGCGCGTGATGCCGAGCACGGCGTACGGATCGGGCTCGTTCGTCACGCGGTTCGGCGCGCCGCGACCGTGATCACCATAACTCTGCTGGGTATTGCTGTAGGTATTACTGCGCGCGCCGCCGTAGGCGTAACCTTTCATCGCCGAGATCGCGGCGAGCTCCTGTTCGCTGACATTCAACTGATGGCACAACGTGCGTAACAGGCTCAGCTTGGCGGCGGCGAGCGCGCCTTCGGCATAGATGATGTCGAGCAACATGTCGAGCAACAGGAACGCCAGATCGCGCCGCCCGCGACACCACATGCGCAGCTCGGCAATCGACTCGCGCACCTCGAAACCATCCTGCTTGCCGAGTGTGAAACGGCCGATTGCGTGCTGGCGCTGCGCCGCGTCGAGCTGCAGCCGACCCATCAAGGCCTCGGTCGCGTTGATTTCACTCTGCGAGACAAAACCGTCGGATTTGCACAACGCGCCGGCCAGCGCGAATAGCGGCTCGATGAATGAACGCGGCGCCGCCTTGCGGAAGCTACCAAACTGCATGGTGTTGGCATCGAACATGTGACCGATGGCGATGCCGAGCACGATGCCGAACGGCTGGCCCTTGAACAGAAACAAGCCGACCAGCCCGCCGATGATCTTGCCGATGAAATTCATGCGCGGCACCGCCGTGCCGAACGGATTTCGGCACGATCACATGAAACGGGCAACAGCATTACCTTGCGCAAATTGATCGAGACAGAGCGCGGCATCGGATTCAAATCGGGGAGCAGAACCGCGATTTTAGCAAGACTGCGCGCTGCGCACATGAATTCGCGTCGCAGCCGCTACAATATCGCATTGGTTCAACCTGCGGATAAAGACTGTGCCCACCACTTTGCTGAACTCCGAGCTGCCCGGCCTCCACCTGATTCATCGTGGCAAGGTGCGCGATGTGTTTGCGTTGTCGAGCGA
>JAYVTP010000187.1:0-5710 GCA_043788685.1 Pseudolysobacter sp.
TTCTCAAGCTCCCAGGTGTTGATAGAGTTGTGTCAGCGCATCACGAGCCGCGCTCAAACGCCAGACCCGCTGTTGAATAGTATCACACGAAACCTGACAAATAGCGAGGCTATTTCCGTGCTATCGCCACGCGCACCTTTCAGCAACGAAGCTGCCGATCTGCTCGAAGAATTGCGGCCAGAAGTGGTGCGTTTTCATTTTGGTTTGCCGTCAGCCGAACTGCTCGCGCGCTGGCGCGGCTGGGGCGCGAAAATCCTGTCGTCGGCTACCACGATCAAAGAAGCCTTCTGGCTTGAGTAGCACGGTGCAGACGCCATCATCGCGCAAGGTATCGAGGCCGGCGGACATCGCGGCATGTTCCTCACGCAAGATCTGGATACACAAATCAGTATATTCGCGTTGCTGCCGCAAATCGTGCATGCGGTGAATATTCCGGTGATCGCCACGGGCGGTATCGTCGATGCAAATAGCGTTGCCGCCGCGCTGCGACTTGGCGCTGCGGGCGTGCAAGTCGGCACGGCATACCTGCTCTGCGCCGAAGCGGATACCAGCGTTGTGCATCGCGCCGCATTGAAAAGCGATAGCGCACGAGATACCGCGCTGACCAATATTTTCAGCGGGCGCGCAGCGCGTGGGATCGTCAATCGCCTCATGCGCTAGCTTGGCGCCATCCATGAAAACGCGCCGGAATTCCCGCTTGCTGCAACCGCCCTCGCGTCTTTACGTACCAAGGCCGAGCGTCTGGGCAGCGGCGATTTCTCACCGCTCTGGGCCGGTCAGAATGCAAGCCGTTGTCGCGAGATTTCTGCGGCTGAACTCACTCGCAAACTGGCACAAGGCTTGTAATCGCAAACCGAATCCGCAAGGGTATTTGTTGTCCTATCATCTAAATCGAGACAATCGGCCGACGCCGTTACGTAAAACTATCGACCATGCAATCATTGCATTCGTCGCGCGCTACAGCGATGACCATATCGATACCAATCCATCGATCAACTTCAAGCCAAGGCTCACTCCATGAAACGATTCATCAGTATTTTTTTTCTGCTAATGCTGAACACCCAGGCATTCGCACTTTACGATCCGACGCCGTCGGAATTTTTGTCCGCGATCGAAGGTAGCTGGACCGGTACACTGGAATATCGCGACTATCAGCCGCCGAATGGCCATGTGACTTTGCCGACCAAACTCTATGTAAGCCTGATCGCGCCGAACGAGCTGAGCCTGCATTGCGTGTTCGACGACGGCCCGAAAAAAATCGTGCACTCGTATGATTTATTGCAGATCGATCTCACCAAGAAGACGCTCCGCTGGTCCGGGCTGAAACCGGAAGATACGTCGATCTGCAAGATAGTTTCGACAAAAAAAGCCGGCAATGCATTCGAGATTGTCGCCGAGCGCGAAACTGTCGACAACGGCAAGAAAAAACTGATCCGTTACCGCCTGAAGCTTGCCACCAATAACTTCGAAATACTCAAGGATGAAGGCGCGGATGCCGCCAGCTTGAATTTCGCTGATCGTTACTCGTTTCAGCGCAAATAAAGTATTACGTCGACAACCACGTGTGGAAAAACGACGCGACATTCGGCAACAGATCGGTGATCATCGATAGCAAATCGGCACCGCTGGCTTCTCGAATTTATCTACAGGAAATCCCGACATGATGCGTAACCTGATTTTCGTAACGACCCTGGTTCTGGCGATGTCCAGCGCGCATGCCGCCAGCAACGATAAGCTCAGCACCGTGGCCGAGCGCTCGGGATTTCTCAAGACCGGCCGTTACGATGAAGTGATCGAGTTGTGCGATGCATTCCAGAATGCGTATCCGAAACAGGTACGCTGCATCGAGTTCGGTCGCACGCCCGAAGGCCGGCCGATGCAGGCGCTGATAGTCACACGTACGGGTGCGCTCACCGCCGAAGAAGCGCGCAGTCGCGAGCTGCCCGTGCTGCTGATTCAGGGCGGCATCCACCCCGGCGAAATCGATGGCAAGGATGCAGGTTTTCTCACCGTCCGCGAGATACTCGACAACAAATCGGCGAAAGGCGCACTCGATAAACAGGTGATCATTTTCGTGCCGGTGTTCAATGTCGATGGCCACGAACGATTTGGTCGGTGGAACCGACCGAACCAGCGCGGCCCCGAGGAAATGGGCTGGCGCACGACTGCACAGAACCTCAATCTTAATCGTGATTACGTCAAGGCCGATGCGCCCGAAATGCAGGCGATGCTGCGTCTGGTCAACACCTGGGATCCGCTCGCTTATATCGATCTGCACGTAACCGACGGCGCCAAGTTCGAGCACGATGTTTCGATCCAGGTCGAACCCGTGCATGCCGGCGATAGCGAACTGCAAAAAGCCGGTATCACGCTGCGTGATTCGGTGATCGCAGAGGTCGGCAAAAAAGGCTCGTTGCCGCTGCCGTATTATCCGTCGTTCATCACCAACGACGATCCGAGTTCGGGCTTTGAAGACAGCGTGCCGCCGCCGCGTTTTTCCGATGGTTATTTTTTGCTGCGCAACCGTTTCGGCATGCTGGTCGAGACGCATTCGTGGAAGAACTACAAGACCCGCGTCGGCATCACCCACAACACCCTCGTCGCAGTGATCGGTCAGATCGCGGTACATGGCGCTGACTGGCAAAAGGCCGCGCATGCCGCCGATACGCGTGCTGAAAAACTCGCAGGAAAAATCGTTCCACTCGACTACAAGGCCAGCGCCAAGACGCGCATTGTCGACTTCCGCGGATACGCCTACACGCGCACGATGTCGGATGTTTCCGGCGCATTGATGACACACTACGATGAGAGCAAACCACAAATCTGGAAACTGCCGCTGCACGATGACATTCAGCCAATCGTGAGTGTCGCCGCGCCTCAAACGGGTTATCTGGTGCCGGTCGCTTTCGCGAATGCGGTGGCCTTGAAACTGCAGCAACACGGCATAGAATTTCGCGTCGTCAATTCGCGGCAAACGAAAGTCGAGGTCGAAACCTTCCGTGCGACCAAGGCGAATTTTTCGGCGCAATCGTTTGAAGGTCATCAAGCACTGACAGTGCAAGGCGCATGGAAAACCGAATCCCGCGATCTTGCCGCCGGCGCATTATTCGTACCGATCGCACAAGCCAAATCTCGTCTGGTGATGGAACTGCTCGAACCGCAAGCGCCCGACTCGTTGGCCGCGTGGGGCGAGTTCAACAACGCGTTCGAACAAAAAGAATATATGGAGGAATACGTCGCCGAAGACGTCGCCCGCGAACAACTTGCTGCAAATCCGGCACTCGCTGCGGAGTTCCAGAAAAAGCTCGCCGACGATGCGGATTTCGCCAAGAGTCCGCAAGCGCGTCTGCAGTTTTTCGCGAAGCGACATTCATCGTGGGACGAACGACTGAATCTGTATCCGGTGCTGCGTGCAGCGGTGGTGCCAGCAAAATAAGCGGGACAAACATCTTGCGAAAGATGTTGCATCCTGCAAACCAAGAGTGTGATCGTCGCCGTCGTCACCGTCATTCTGTTTTTCACCGGCCTGCCGATTGCGCTGATCGCGATCGGTGCGGCAGCGGTTGTGCTGATCGATCGCATCAAATTCGAGAAAATTTATCGGCCCATTGACTGGAGCCTGCTGCTGATGTTCGCCGGACTTTTTGTCGTCGTGCATGCGTTCCAGTTGCATGTCGTCAGCGGCTGGGATGTAGCGCACTGGAGCTGGTTGCAGACGCCGTCGGTCAGCCTGCTGAGCTTCGCCTCGGCGGCACTGTCGAACCGGGTGAGCAATGTGCCGGCGGTGTTGTTGTTCGAGCCGGTGATGCACGCGATCGCGCCCGCAGCGCAGTCGAACGCGTGGTTGACTCTCGCAATGTCGAGTACCTTGGCCGGCAACCTGATGATACTCGGCTCGGTCGCCAATCTGATCGTGGTTGAGAGCGCAAAACGCGAAGGCGTGACGATCTCGTTCCGGGAATATTCGCGCGTCGGCGTGCCGCTGACTTTGCTGACCCTCGCCATCGGCATAGCGTGGCTGCGGTTCGTGCATTATTGATCAGACCATGAGCAGCAATCAGACCATTCTCGAACTCGACGATGCCACCGTCGTGCGTGATGGCCGACGCATTTTGGATGGCATCACACTTACGATCCGCAGCGGTCAACATACCGCGATTATCGGCGCGAACGGTTCTGGAAAATCGACCCTCATGAAGCTGCTGACGTTGCAGCATTATCCGCTCGCGCATGCGGATGGCACGCCGTCTGTGCGGGTATTCGGGCGCGAGCACTGGGATGTTTTTGCGCTGCGCCGACAACTCGGTATCGTCTCATCAGACATGCATCTGGCGTTGCTTGATGCGCATGCGGTCAATCATCTGAGTGCTATCGATATCGTGCTGTCCGGGTTTTTCGCGAGCCTCGGTTATTTCGAGCATGCGCAGGTCGATGACTCGATGCGCGCGCGCGCATACGCGGCACTGGACAATGTCGGCGCGCTCGCAATGGCCCAAAAATCGCTCGATGGCATGTCCACCGGAGAGGCGCGACGCGTGTTGATCGCACGCGCGCTGGTGCACGAACCGCAGGCGCTGGTTCTGGATGAGCCGACCACCGGACTCGATCTGGTCGCGCGTTTTGGTTTCATGCAGATCGTGCGCGATCTCGCGCGGCAGGGACGCACCGTGATTCTGGTCACGCATCATTTCGACGAAGTGATTCCGGAAATCCAGCGCGTGATTCTGCTGCGCCACGGACGAATCGCCGCCGACGGCGCGAAAGCCGTGGTGTTGCAATCCGCATCGGTCAGCGCCGCGTTCGAGCATGCGATCACGCTGCACGAATCGCACAGCTACTACCACTCGCGATTAGGCAGCTAAGCCAAGTTTCGAGAGCACGCGACACGGGCATTGGCGATTGGCGCAGCACTATCCGCAACCGCATCAATGCGCCAACAAACTACCTCATCAAATCTGCAATGCAGATGACAAAATCTCTTGTTTTTTTATCTGCAATCTCTCGATTTCGTCTTTCCGTGCGATCGATGATCATTTCGCATAAGCGCGATCCCGCAAGCGATTTCTGCCTGACACGCTTGACACCACGCCTGTTCGGAACAACGTCAAACGCCGCTATGACTTTTGGCACAGCCTGCATATTTGGTTATGATATAACATCCTGATTCGATCATCGCTCGGCCCACATACCCATGAATACACCATCCATCACCCGGCGCCTGCTCGCCATAAGCATCTCCGTTGCCTTGTTCCACGCACATGCAGCGCTGGCCGGATCCCCGCCGGCCGATGCCGCAGGTGCGGCTGCCGATGCGGCGAGCGATGCCGGTTCTACCCGCCTGAATACCGTCGACGTCAGCGCGAAGCTCGACGAATCACGCAACCAGCTTTCGCCGGAAACCGGCGCCAGCCAGTATGTGATCGATCACAAGGCGATCGAACAATTGCCGCTCGGTGCGGCCACACCGCTGAACCAGGTACTGTTGCAAGCGCCGGGTGTGGTCAATGACAGTTACGGTCAGCTGCATGTGCGCGGCGATCATGCCGACCTGCAATACCGCATCAACGGCGTGATCATTCCCGAGAGCATCAACGGGTTTGGTCAAAGCCTCGACACGCGCGTGATCGATCGTGTGCAACTGCTCACCGGCGCGTTGCCGGCGCAATATGGATACCGCACCGCCGGCATCGTCGATATCACCACCACCACA
>JAYVTP010000188.1:0-1856 GCA_043788685.1 Pseudolysobacter sp.
ACCGAGGACAACAGCACGGTGGAAATACTCATTGCCAGCAATGATCGACGCATGATTGCACTCCTTTGGCGCGGCCCGAAAACGAGCCCGGCGTTAAAATTTTTTCGACGTTATTGCAGACGGATTGCCACGTATTTTGCGCATCCGCTCACGCACAATCACATGCTCGCGTCCGCCTGATTACCGTTGGACAATCCCGCGACTCGTGACTTGTAACGGATTTTAGATGAAAAGTTAAGCAAATATCGGCGATCGATCCTTTTGCATTTCACGTCACATAGCCATTCGACACGCTTGAATGATGCCTGTGCAAACGCCGTGGCGCGCCGCGAATCGGGCGATCCGCGATAAGATATGCGCTCCTTCATCGATATCACTTGCCGCCATGAACACAGCCCAGTCCGCTCACGACCGTATCGATGCGCTGCTGCATCAGCATCCCGTCGTGCTTTTCATGAAAGGCACGCGCCAGGCGCCGCAGTGCGGATTTTCCGCGGCCACGATCGGCGTGTTGAACGAGCTGCTGCCTGATTACCACACGGTGAATGTGCTGGCCGATGAAGAGATTCGCCAGGGCATCAAGGAATACGGCAACTGGCCGACCATTCCGCAGCTGTATGTCAAACGCGAGTTGATCGGCGGCGCGGATATCGTGCAATCGATGTATGGTGCCGGCCAGTTGCACAGCCTGTTCGGCTTGCCCGAACCGGATCGCACACCGCCGGCCATCACCATTACCGATGCGGCCGCGGATGAAATCCGCAACGGCATGGGCGATGCGGCGGATGCCGCGCTGCATCTGCATATCGACGCGCGTTTTCAACCGCGCTTCAGCCTGGAGCCTGCCAGTGGTAGCGAGATCGCGGTGCATGCCAACGGCATCGACGTGCTGTTTGATCTGGCGAGTGCGGCACGCGCAAAAAACATCGTGATCGACTGGATCGAAACGGTGCAGGGATCGGGTCTGTCGATCGACAATCCGAACGCGCCGCAGCCGGTGCACAAACTCAGCGTCGCGGCGCTGAAGAATCGTCTCGATGGAAATGCGATCACCGTGATCGACGTGCGCCCGCCGCAGGATCGTGCGCTCGCGCCGTTCGCCGGCGCGCAGGTGCTGGACGAATCCAGCGAAGCGCGCCTGCTCGCGCTCGACCAGGACACGCCGCTGGCTTTCCTCTGCCATCACGGAAATTCCAGTCGCAACGCTGCCGAATATTTCCGCGAACAAGGTTTCCGCCACGTATTCAATATCGAGGGCGGCATTGATGCATGGTCCAACGAAATCGATCCATCATTACCGCGTTATTGATCGCGCGGCGCTATACTGATATCGACAGAGTAAACCGGCCCATGAGCCGGCCCTGTCGGGGAGCTCGCCAATTGCGATGAACGGAGGGAGATACCTATGCGCTCCATGTTCTGGGTGTTGCCGGTTCTGCTGGTGTTGGGTGGCTGTGGTGGAGGCCCCGAGCAACAGGCGGTCGATGTTTGTACACAGGCGGTCAACGCCAAGCTCAGCGGCAAGTCGTACGCGCTCGATGCCGCCGACATGCGAAAAAGCCTCACGACCGACAACGACAAGGTGGTACATGTTGCCTCCAAGATCGCGTTCGATGCGGGGTTGTCCAGCGAATACAAGACCGCCTTCGATTGCCGCGTGCGGTTCGAGGTCGGCAAGACCCCGACCGTGATCTATCTTGCATTCGACTGGGCGCTGGATCCAAACGCCAAACGCTCGAACTGATTCTGTATTAAAAATGCAGGTGCTTGACCGATTTGCCTTCGTCGCGAATTTCCTTCAGCGCAGCGATGCCGATACGAATCTGCAGCTCGACGAACTGCGAGGTGACGATGCG
>JAYVTP010000189.1:0-5777 GCA_043788685.1 Pseudolysobacter sp.
AATTTCGCCGACGATATGGATTTGCGCGACAACAACGAAACCGCGTGAGCGATCGGCAATAAACGTAGCGGATAATTCTGCCGGACAAAAAAATCCCGCTACCGAAGTCGCGGAATTTTTGTTTTTGATGCCGCGTAAATTCGCAGCGTTAGCGCCGCTGCGGATCAACCCGACCGACTACAATCGACAACCCTCAAAACCATCGGCGAAGACTATTCCGGCATTCACCAAAACGTCAAACGTCGTGCTTTGCGCATTCAGACTCAAGCTGCCGATGCTCGCGCTGATGGTCGATCCGGTCGTCACCGTGTAGAAGCGTGGCGCAGCGTTCAACGTGGCGACGCCGTTGACCAGCGTCACGCTGCCAAGTGTTACCGGGCCGCCGCATGCTGTCGTGGTGAAGGCCACAATATTGCTGTTGTCGCCGACGATCACATCGCCCGCGCTGTCTTCTTCGGTGACGGTCACCGTACCGAGCGCATTGCCCGAGAGCACATTCGCCGGCTGCAGCGTAAACACCAACTGCGTAGCCGCACCGATACCGACTGCGAACGATTGTTGCACCTGAGCGGCAGCGTTGTAATTGCTGTTGCCGAGCTGGTTCGCATCGATTACACACGTGCCGATGCCGATGAACGTGACCGTCGAACCACTGATGCTGCAGATACTGCTGGCTGTTGCATCGATCGTGAATGTCACGGCATTGCCCGACGCGCCGCCGGTTGCTGTGACGTTGTAAGTTGTACCGCCGACTGCCGCTGCGGCAGGTGCTGTCGAGGTGAACGTGACCGCTTGGCTGCCCTTGCCCACCACGAACGATTGCTGTGCTTGTGATGCCGCGTTGTAATTGCCGTTGCCGAGCTGGTTCGCATCGATTACGCAGGTGCCTGCACCGATGAACGTGACCGTCGAACCACTGATGCTGCAGGTACTGCTGGCTGTCGCATCGATCGTGAATGTCACCGCATTGCCCGACGCTCCACCGCTCGCCGTAACTCCGTACGTTGCACCACTAACGACCGCTGCGGCAGGTGCTGTCGAGGTGAACGTGACCGCCTGGCTACCCTTGCCGACGACGAAAGTTTGCTGTGCTTGTGATGCCGCGTTGTAGTTGGCATTTCCGAGCTGGTTCGCGTCGATCACGCATGTTCCTGCGCCGATGAACGTCACCGTCGAACTGCTGATCGAACAGACCGAGCTTGCGGTCGCATCGATCGTGAATGTCACTGCATTGCCCGATGCTCCGCCGCTCGCCGTAACTCCGTACGTTGCACCGCCGACTGTGGCTGCAGCAGGCGCCGTCGAGGTGAACGTGATCGCCTGACTGCCCTTGCCGACGGCGAACGATTGCTGCGTTTGTGGTGCGGCGTTGTAGCTCGCATTGCCGAGCTGGTTCGCATCGATCACGCATGTTCCTGCGCCGATGAACGTCACCGTCGAACCACTGATCGAACATACCGAACTCGCCGTCGCATCGATCGTGAACGTCACCGCATTGCCTGATGCTCCTCCCGTCGCTGCGACGTTGTAAGTTGCGCCGCCGACTGCCGCTGCAGCAGGTGCTGTCGAGGTGAACGTGACCGCCTGGCTACCCTTGCCGACGACGAAAGTTTGCTGTGCTTGTGATGCCGCGTTGTAGTTGGCACTACCAAGTTGGTTCGCGTCGATCACGCATGTTCCTGCGGCGATGAACGTCACCGTCGAACCGCTGATCGAACAGACCGAGCTTGCCGTCGCATCGATCGTGAATGTCACCGCATTGCCCGATGCTCCTCCCGTCGCTGCGACGCTGTATGTCGCACCGCCCACAACTGCTGCGACGGGTGCCGTCGAGGTATACGTGATCGTCTGATTGGCTTTGCCGACCACGAACGATTGCTGCGCTTGTGGTGCCGCATTGTAGTTGGCATTGCCGAGCTGGTTTGCATCGATCACGCAGGTGCCGGCGCCGATGAATGTCACGGTCGATCCACTGATGCTGCAGATACTGCTGGCTGTCGCGTCAATCGTGAATGTCACCGCATTGCCCGATGCTCCACCGCTCGCCGCGACGTTGTATGTCGCACCGCCGACTACCGCCGCAACAGGCGCCGTCGAGGTGTAGGTAATGTTCTGGCTGCCCTTGCCGACCGCGAACGATTGCTGCGCTTGAGTTGCCGCGTTATAGCTCGCATTGCCGAACTGGTTCGCATCGATCACGCAGGTGCCGGCGCCGATGAATGTCACGGTCGAACCACTAATCGTGCAGATCGAACTCGCCGTCGCATCAATCGTGAATGTCACCACATTGCCCGATGCACCGCCGCTTGCCGCGACGTTGTATGTCGCACCGCCAACGACCGCCGCCGCAGGCGCCGTCGAGGTGTAGGTAATGGTCTGGCTGCCCTTGCCGACAGCGAAGTTCTGCTGCACCTGCGGCGCCGCATTGGAGCTCACGTTACCGGCCTGGTTTGCGTCGATGATGCAGTTTCCTGCGCCGATGAAACTCACGGTCGATCCGCTGATCGAACAGACCGAACTTGCCGTCGCATCGATCGTCAACGCTACGGTCAGGCCGGAACTCGCCGTGGCGGTGACGTTGTAGGTGGCGCCGCCGATGACTGCCGCAGCGGGTGCCGTCGAGGTAAATGTGATCGTCTGATTGGCGGCGCTGGTGCACGACGGGAACTTGAACGAACCGATGCGTGTTTGCCAGTTGCTGATGCTGCCGTTGGCCTGACTGTCGTAATACTCATTGGTGTACCAGAAAGTGCAGTCGTCGGACGGATCGATGCTCATTGAGGAGTAGTCACCCCAGCGATGGATGAGCGTGGCGGATAGCGAGCCCGGCCCGTTGGTTTGCGAACCCGCGCCGGTAGTCATGATGGTTTCGGTTTGTGGCAGCGTATTGACCGTATCGCCGATCAGGCGACCGGAGTACGCGATGCTCGGGAAGTTCGGACTGGTAGCGTTCGAGATGCTGTAGCCGACCGCCATATTGCCTTGGCCGTCGACCGCCAGACTGCCCATCCAGCGATACAGCGTGGTATCGGGGGCGTAAATTTGTTGTTGCACCGGCGTGGTGGTGATGGTGCCGCCGCTGACGTTGATCTGCGCCCATTGCGGGCGCACCGTCGAGGAGGCACTGGTGCGTGTGGAATGCACCACCCACAACGATTCGGCGCTGCCGATCTTGCGGTATTGCACCTTTTGCATCAGTCGATCGCCGAGCGAATCGAGCTTGTTGGTGGTGTTCGGCTGCGGCACGATGTTCTGGCCCGGACGGGTATAGCTGGTCTGGCTCACCGTCGTCGCCGCACTCAAGGTGCCACCGGCGCCACAGTTTGCACCTGCCGTGAACTTGCGCACTTCGAAGTTCAGCGCGGCGTTCGACTGCGACACGAAGTAGTTCGGCGTACCTGTGGGCGGCAGCGAAGCCGCGCTGCTACCGAGCAGATTGCTCGGAATCATCGTGAATGGGTTGTTCGTGGTCGAAATAAAACCAATCGAGCTGGTCAGCGGCGCACCGGAATACATATCGGACTTGCTGAAGGACGCAAAGATCGCGCCGACGTAGCTGCCGCTGGTCGCATTGAATCCGTTCGCACCCATGTACAGGCAATCCGTCCACACGCCGAATTTGCCGTAGTCGTTCAAGGTGTTCGCAGGCGGCTTGCCGGTGCCGCCGGTATCCATTTTTACTGCGTACAGATACCAGCCGCCGGTGACCGGGTCGCTGGTCTTGGACACCGCGAAACACTGATAGAACGGCGCGATCTCGTTGCCGCTGCTGTTGAACGCGAACGCAAAGTTGGTGAGAATCCAGCGGTCGGTGAGCGGATCGTGCAACACCACCGGATCGCCTTCATTATCGGTATCGCAAACGGTGCCCGTGCTGGCCGTGCTCCACAATGACGCCTCGGTAAACGCGGCGATGCGCGCGCCGGTCGCCTTGTTGTACACCGCGTAGGCATCGTTGACCGACTGGATGTAAACGGTCGGGCCGACATCGCCGTTGACATCGGGCGGCCAGCCCGCACCGGCAGTGCCGCCGGTCACGTTCTCGTCAAAACCGAGACCTGCGAAGTTGGCGGACGGTGCCGGCATCGGCGCTAGCGGGCTATTGTTCGGCTTGTCCTCTACCGGGGCTCCGAGCTGCGCCGGTTGCACGCCTTCGGGCTCATCGAATTCATTCCACATATGGAAGTAGTGCGGCACGGTGTACGAGGTATACGGCAGATCGCGCAAGTCGCCGTTGTATTCCGAAGGCAGCACCACGGGCATGGCGTAGGTGCTGGCTGCACCTTGGGCCGGCGCATCGATCTCCAACTGTTGCGCAGCAATCTGCCCTGGCGCAAACGACATCACGACCGTCGCTGTCATCACTACCAGCAACGAGCACACCACGCGCACGAAGCGCGGCTTGGACATACGCATATTGAACCCCTGAATAGTGCCGATGAAACGCTGTTCCCCAATCCGACGGCGCTTGTCGCTGCGTCGAACCCCAGCGACATCATACTAGTTCTACAGGCGGATTCCAGCCTAGTCCCATATGACCAAATCGATGCGCCCCCTCTGCTGATCTGGATGAAGCAGATGCGGCATCCGGCAACCAGCTCGCTGGCCAGATGCGCAAGATCGGCCTGGCGCCCGTCGCGCGGCAGCCGTCCGGCGGTCGCTGCGTTTTGCTGCGTGCGTCCGCCGCCTCATGCGCCGGGCGGGTCGAGGCAAAACTCTGTATCCTGCCGATCTGGAAAGATGCCTACGGCATCGGCTATTCTGCAACCCATTTGGCGGGCTTCAGGCCGGCCACGCCGATGACATTTTGAGGCCGCTTTGAGCAACTCCCGATTCAAACTCAACAAGCCGTCCTTGTGGCGCGCGCTTCTGCTCAGCCTGCTGGTTGCCGGGCTGAATTTCGCGCTGTGGGCGGTGGTCAACCGTCCGGTGCAGGTGCCGGACTGGACCGGCAAGATCAAGGGCATTGCGTCCAACTGGTTTCAGCGTTACCAGAGTCCGATCAAGCACATCTATCCCGATGAGGCTGATGTGGAAAGCGACATCAAGCTGTTATCGCAATACACCAACCGGCTGCGTACCTATTCCTCGATCGAAGCCCCGTCGGTGCCGCGCCTCGCGGCAAAATACGGCATGACTGTGCTCGCAGGTGCTTTGCTTGATCGGCGCGAAGAAAACAGCGAGCTGGAACTGCAGGCGCTGATCGATTCGGCGCGGCAGAACAAGAACATCGATCGCGTGATCATCGGCAACGAAACCCTGCTGCGCCAGGACCTGAGTCCGAACGAGCTCATCAACTACCTCGACCGTGCGCGCGCCGCCCTCAAGCAACCGGTATCGACCGCCGAGCCGGTTGGCATCTGGCTGCGCAATCCGAAACTGGTCAAGCACGTCGACTTCATCACCGTGCATCTGCTGCCGTACTGGAACGGCGTTATCCGCCGCGACGCGATCGGCCTCAGCGTGTTGAAGGACTACAACGACCTGCGCACACGCTATCCCGACAAACATATTCTGATCGGTGAAATCGGCTGGCCGTCGAACGGCGATCGCCACGAGTACGCGCAACCCTCAATTGCCGACGAAGCACAATTCCTGCGCGAGTGGTTCTACACCGCCGATCTGTACAACCTCGATTATTACATTGAGGAAGCGTTCGACCAGCCGTGGAAAGTGGACGAAGGTCGTGTGGGCGCGTACTGGGGCATGTTCAATTCGGATCGGCAAGCGAAGTTTCCGCTCACCGGCACGGTGGTCGAAGATCCGCAGTGGCCGTG
>JAYVTP010000190.1:0-3807 GCA_043788685.1 Pseudolysobacter sp.
AACCTCTGATCGCCTGCGAGAAACTATCTGCGGCTTTCAGCTATTTGTAGCGTGTGGGTGTGATCGGGACGTGCCTGACGAAGCCGTTGATCGAGGGCCACAAGGTTGTTCAAGGCGTTTGATAACCAAGGATAGCACGGCGCAGGAAGCTCTCGGTTTTCTCGCCGAGCTGACCCAGGCCCTTGAATTCGATCTCGAAGAACAGCGCATTGCCGTCATTGCCGGCCAGATCCTTGAGGTAGTGGCGACCGAGCACACGGAACGCCGCACAGCAGTTGTCGTATTCCACGCCGAGGAAGGATTCGACCACGCCATGGCTAAGCAGCGAGTAATCGAACCGACCCACCACGCTCCAGTTGTCCGATACCGGGTACAGCGCGGTGATGTCGATTTGCTTGAGCAGATCACGGCGATAATTGTAACTGACATTCAGAATGCCATTATTGTTGAAGCGATGCTGCACCGAAACTGAAGCGACATCGTTCTGGCTGGTGTTCGGATTCCACTGTTCGTCAAGCTTGATGCGCCAGCGATCATTCAGCCGGATATCCAGTTCGCCGACGTAATTCGAGCCGTTGTAGTTGGTTTGCTGGATGCCCGGCAACTGCACCTTTTGCGGATCGAAATAGCGGATCTGGCCGATGCTCGCGGACACGCGTTCGGCACCGTCCTCAGCGTTGAGCAAACGTGTGGTCAGCGCCAGCGTGAGGTTGTTTGCATCGGATTGGCGATCCGCACCGATAAAGCGATTGGTCGTGAACAATTGGCCGAAATCCAGTGTTGGCAGCTGCGTATCGAATACCGGCAGATCGTTCTGATCGCGATACGGCACGCGCAGATAATACAAACGCGGTTCCAGCGTCTGGGTGAACGCGTCACCGAACAAGGTCAGTGGGCGTTCAAAAACCAGGCCGGCATCTACGCTGGCGATCGGCACGCCGCGCGACGGCTGATTATCCTGCAGCGGGTTGGGCAGATATTGCGTGTTGCGGATATCGTAACTAGTGTAGCGATAACCGAGTTCCGGTCGGATGAAATACGCCGCGGCCTCGATCGGATAACTCAAGTAGGGATAGACATCCAGGCGCTGTCCTTCGAGGGCATGGTCCTTGCGGAAATCGACAAACTCCGAGCGCACGCCGCCGCGCAGGCCGCCGAGCAGTTCGTGATCGCCTTCGAAGGTGATGCGCGGCAGGCGCTTGTACGGCTCGGAGCTTTGCAGCAGGGTCGGATCGGTAATTTCCCAGAAATCCGCGCCGATGCTCGCGTCCCACCACGAGCCGTGGCCATACAGATAACCGCTGGAACTCAGCAGGCTGGTGGTATTGGTGACGAGGCTGTCGCCGAAATCGCGAAAATAATACGGGTCGGAGACGTGGTTGATATTGATCGCCGCATACCAGTTGGCATTCAGCGTGGTCGTATCCTTGAAGATGAACGAGGTACGTTTGTCGTCATACGTGCTCAAACCCAGTCCCGAATTTTGCGCGAGAAATACGTGTTGCTCGTCGGCAAAAGCGCGGTCGTGCGGCAGGTAGGTGAATTCCAGACTGCCTTTGCTTGAATCGGTGAGATAACGAAATTCACCGCCGAGCATGAATCCGCGTTCGGTCATCACGCGCGGATAAATCGTCGCATCGTAATTCGGCGCAAGATTGAGGTAATACGGCAGCGTCAGATCCAGTCCGCGGCGGCTGGTATAACGCACTTTCGGCAGCAGGAATCCGGACTCACGCTGATTGTCCAACGGAAAACTCAGATACGGAAACCAGAAGAACGGCACGCCGTGATAAGCCATCGTCACGTTGTGGCCGTAGCCGATTTCCTGCTCCTGATCCATCGTCAGGTCACGCGCGCGAAACTCCCACTCGCGCGCATCGGGATCACACGTCGAGTACGTCACGTCGTGCATTACCGAATGTTCGGCATCAATCATCGTGCCGTCGCTGGCAGTGCCGTTGCCGCGCTGTTTCAACATCTGATAAGTGATGTGATCCAGATGCGTGGTGCTTGGCGTGGCGGTTCCCGCGGCATGCGTGGCGGAAACCAGCATGCTGCTGTCCTGGTAATACACGTGACCATCGGCGGTGTAGTCGGTGGTCACGTTGTCGTAGGTAGCGTGATCGGCGCGCAGCAATTGATCGAGTTTCTGCATCCACACTTCGCCATCGAGCAGCGAATGATCGGTATCGGCGCGGCTGATTTTTTTCGCACTGATGTCGGTCAAGGCCTTGCTGCGATCACCTGTGGCTGGCAGGCCTGGAGTGAAAAAATCGAGCATGTCGTTACGCTTGCACATGCGCCACGGATCGGCGTGTTTGACACAATGAAATTGACCGACCGGACAGGCCGGGCCGACGTCGTCATCGCCCCAGGCGGAGAGCGGCAACGCCAGCGTGATGGCCAGTGCAAGCAGACGCGGGGCAATCGAAAGCTGAGGGGGATACGGCACGGTGGCGATCTTCAGGGATTGCAAAGGTTGCCAAGATTGCCTTAAAGCCATAGTCGGCGGCAAATCAATACATTTTTCGAGCGCTGATAGCGTGTAGTTGTCGCGTATGTCGGCAAGCCGAGAGTTCACTGATTACGCGGATTGCGCTAATACGTGGCTCGGCCAAGTGCTGCGATTGCATCTTGTCGAACCTAGAAAACTCCATTCCCGATGCTGCTTGTATTGCCGGCGCGCTGCGACTAAGGTCGCCACGCCGCTGGTTGCGGCGGCTCAGATCACACTACAACGGGGAGTTGTCATGATTATCAAACGTATCGGCGTGCTCAAACTGGCCATTTTTCAGGGCTGTGCGATGGCTTTGTTTGGCGTGATTATCGCGCTGTTCTTTTTGCTGTTCGGTTCCATGCTCAGCGGTCTCACCGGTAACAACGCCGCTGGCGTTATGGCTGGCGGCATTTTCATGTTGATATTGCTGCCGATCTTCTACGCCGTATTCGGATTTATCGCCGGTGCGATCGGTGCGGCGATCTACAATCTGGTCGCGGGCATGGTCGGTGGCATCGAGCTTGACGTCGAATAAGATCGGGCGCGAACATAAGCGATGATCCTGATGCGACCGTTACCGGCCATCGGGATCACTGCGGGTTTCAAGCTCAGCCCAGCAAAGCTTGTACATGTGCGGCGCTGCCTTGGCGCAGCGCCGTGAGGCTGTAACCGCCTTCAAGACTGGAAACGATCCGGCCTTGTGCATGTCGCTCGGCGATTTCCACCAGCCGCTGTGTGATCCACGCGTAATCGTCGGTTTCGAGATTCAGATTCGCCAGCGGATCGAGCCGATGCGCATCGAACCCGGCGGAAATCAACATCAGTTGCGGCGCGAAACGATCCAGCGCAGGCAATAAAGTTTCTTCGTAGGCGTGACGGAATTCTGCCGAACCGGCGCCCGGCGGCAACGGTGCATTCACTACATTGCCAGCACCGATTTCATTGCGCGCGCCGGTGCCGGGATACAGCGGAAACTGGTGGCTGGAAATATACAAAACCCGCGAATCGTTCCAGAAAATATCCTGCGTGCCGTTGCCGTGATGCACGTCGAAATCGACAATCGCAACTCGCTCAAGGCCATGTACAGCAAGCGCATGCGCGGCGCCGACCGCAATACTGTTGAACAGGCAAAATCCCATCGCAGTATCGTGCGTGGCGTGATGTCCCGGCGGCCGCACCGCGCAAAACGCACGACGAATCCGGCCCGCGATCACCGCATCGATCGCCATGCTTACCGCGCCGGCCGCATGCAACGCAGCGCCCAAGGAATGCGGTGACATGACCGTGTCGGGATCGAGTTGCACGCAGTC
>JAYVTP010000191.1:0-3127 GCA_043788685.1 Pseudolysobacter sp.
TGCGGACAGTCCGATCGTCAGCAGCCCGACCGTCAGCGTCGCGAGCAAACCCAGACACAGGTATTGCAGCCAGCGTTTCTGCAGCAGGGTTTCGAGAAAAGGTGCGGTCGTCAGCGCGAGCATCGGCAATGCAGGCAGGATATACACATCGCGTTTGCCGCGACTCAGCGAGAAAAAAATCACCACCAAAACCAGCCAGACCAGCGGCAGCAGATAACGCGCATCGCGTGCAGCAAAACGGTCGCGCCATGCCGGCAGCGTGCCGGGCAAAGTCAGCACGAGCGGCATCCAGCTACCGGCGATCACGCCGAGAAAATACCACCACGGTTGCTGATGTTGCCATGCATCGGCAAAACGCTCGGCAGTCTGGTGAAACAGGATGTCGTGCAGATATGCGCTGCTTTCGACGCTCGGATACCAGCGCACATGCAATAGCAACGGCCCCAGCCACAGCGCGATCGCGAACAGAAAAAACAGCGGCCCCAGCCACCAGCGCCAGCCGCCGTGATCGATACGCGACAGCTGATCCCAACCACGCCATCGTGCGAACAAATACGGCAGCAACACCAGCAGCGCGATGAAGCCGACACCCTTGCTGATCACACCGAGTCCCGCGGCAAAAAATGCCAGCCAGTACCAACGCCAATCCGGTCCGAGCAGCACGTGTCGCAGCAGGCCGTAACACGACAGCATGATGAAAAAGCTCACGGTCGGATCGATCTGTGCTTTTTTCGCCTGGAACGTGAACTGCACCGTAAACAGCAGCAGGATCGCGGCATACAGACCGGTGCGGTGATTCCACAAGCGCCGCGCGAGATCGTAGGTGAGCGCCAGCGTACCGAGCGCGGCCAGCAGCGACGGCAACAGAAACGCGATTCGCCAACTGCGCACAAGGCTGTAGGCAGCGGCTTGCAGCGCCATGAATAGCGGCGGCTTGTCCGCGTACAGCTCGATGCCACGATGCGGAAACAGCCAGTCGCCGCTCTCGAACATCTGCTTCGCGGCAAGCGCAAAACGCGGCTCGTCGGCGGGCCAAGGATCGCGCAGGCCGACGCCAACGGCGAGCAGGATCAGCGCAAACGCAAAAAACCAGTACAGGTCAATGCGCGCGCTGGCGCTGAACAGTGGACGATTATCGGGCGCGGCGAGCTGATGAAAAGTCATGCAGATTCACGATGGAAAGCGGTGCGACGCGGTAACGAGTTTCTTCGTTAAAAATCATCGCTGGACGATTATAAAGCGCAAGATGCGATGCGATGCGTGTCTTGGCTACGCTTTATCCGAGCGGCAAGCGCAAGGTGAAAATCGCGCCGCCCTCGATGCGGTTTTCCGCGTGCACGCTGCCGCCATGTTCTTCGGCGATTTTCTTGACCACCGCCAGACCGAGACCCGTGCCTTTGACCTTGCTCGTGGTGTACGGCTCGAACCAGCGTTCGCCGAAATCAGCAGGCAGGCCGGGACCGTTGTCGGCGATCGTCAGCTCGACCCAGTTCTGGCCGCTCGCCTGCACGCGTTGCGTGCCGACATCGATCTGCGGTTGCTTGCTGTCGCCGATCGCTTCGAGCGCGTTCTTCAGCAGGTTATGCAATAGCTGACGCAGGCGGCCAGCATCGGCGCGCAACAGCGGATCGTCGGGGCTGAGATTGCGTGTGAGCTTGATGCGCTGATCGTTCTCGTACAGATCGAGCACCTCGGCGATCAGTGTGTGCAACGACAGAACGCGCGCATCGATCTGCGGCGGTCGCGCGTAATCGCCGAACGCATTCACCATCGCCTTGAGCGCCTCGACCTGACTGACGATGGTATGCGTGGCGCGGTCAAGAATCTCGGTTTCTTCGGGCGGCAGGCGACCGATAAAACGCCGGCGCAAACGCTCGGCGGCGAGCTGGATCGGCGTCAGCGGATTTTTCACTTCGTGCGCCAGACGTCGTGCGACCTCGGCCCACGCGGCGTCGCGCTGCGCACGATTGAGCACGGTCAGATCGTCAAACAGCACGACGAATCCGGCGTTAGCCGCGTCGTCCGCCGCGAGCTCGGCGCCGCGCAACATCAGCACGCGGCGTTCGCCGTCGGACTCAATCAGCACCTCTTCGCGCCACTCGCGCACGCCGTCGCGGATGTGTTTGAGGATTGGTTCGATCAGCGCATGCAGCGGCGCAAAATCATGGCGCAGATCGGCGAGCTGGCGATTCAGATACCGCGCCAGCGGCATGCCGAGAATGGTTTCGGCGGCGCGATTGGCGGTGCGCAAAACCCCATCGCGATCGACGCCGAGCACGCCCGAGGACAAGCGCTCGAGCACGGCCTTGAGATAGGCGCGCTGGCTTTCGGTTTCCTGCGCGCTGCGATTCAGCCGCGCACTGGCGTGCTCGAGTTCGCGCGTCATCTGATTGAACGAGCTCAGCAGAAATCCGAGCTCGTCATCGCTGGCGATCGGCAGCGGCGTGTCGTAGCGACCGGCACCAACCGCGCGCGTGGCAATCGCAAGACGACCGATCGGTGCCACCAGCCGCCGCGCCACGGTAAATGCCGCGAGCAGTGCGAACAATACCGACAACAGCAAGACGAACGTCAGCACCACGGTGAAGGTGAGTTTGAGCGAGCTGCGCAGGAATTTCAGGCGCTGGAAATCGAAGCTCGCGTTTTCGATACGCGTGGTCAGCAGGCGCAGTTTTTCCGGCAGCGGAAACAACGCCTGCAACATCCGCGAACTGCCCGGCGTATCACCGCCGACCGGCTGCACCACGCGCAGCATTAGCGTGCCATTGATCGGTTCCGCACCGGCATAACGACCGTTGCTGAGCACGCGCATCAAGGTATCCGCATCGGGATACGCCGGATTCAACAAACGCGGATCGGAGCTTGCACTAGCGAGCTCCGCACGATCCGCGCCGAACAGACTCAGCTCGCTGGCGCCGATGCGATCCACCGCGTTATCGAGCTGGCCTTGCCATTCGTTTTGCGCTGTGCCGGATATTTCTTTTGCCAGCGCGGTGCTGGATTGTTGCGCTGTTTGTAAATGCTCATCGAGATAGGCACGACCCAGATCGAGCGCATCGTCGAGACCTTGTTCGAGCCGCACGTTGAACCAGGTATCGATCGTGGCGTTGAGAAAATTCAGCGCGAA
>JAYVTP010000192.1:0-3858 GCA_043788685.1 Pseudolysobacter sp.
GCGTCGGTCGCGGCAGTATTTTTCCGGCTCGAAACAAGCCTGGTTTTTAAAACGCCGATTTGTTTGCGCACCGCGCTGATTTCGCCGTTGCCGATAAAGTCGCGTTTTAGCGTTGCGGATAACGCCGCCGAAAATTCTACCGATTGTTGCAACGCCTGCGGATCAATGTCGGCCCGCGGATCAGCCAATACTTTCAACGGCGCGTGATATTCCTGACCATCAACGCGCATCATGATGTCGTAATCGCCTGGCAAGACCAGCATTCCCTGCGGCGTGATCGGCGCACTTTTTCCCCACGTCGCAGCGATACTGTAACCATATTGGATAGCTTGCGGTCGCGCGTAACGCAGATCCCAGACAAACCGATGTACGCCGGCAGTCATCGCAAGTTGTGCGGCTGGCTTGATCCATTGCGCATCGAAATAACGCGCGACTGCCGGCGTGCTTTCCGGTTTGTCGCTGGCGAAACGACGCAGAATTTTTCCGGCACTATCGCGAACTTCCAGCACGATCGGTGCAAGTGAATTGCTGGCAAGCGAATAATCGATCACGGCACCGTCGGGCGGATTGCTGCCGAGCGGAGTCTCCGGCGGCAACGGTGTATCAGCGTTCTGATTCGCACGTAACCGATAGGCCGGCGCGGGATGAAACAAGCGCGTCTGCATCGCGGCTGGGTCGAGCTGGCGCAAGGCACTGACATCATCCAGCACCCAGATGGCGCGCCCTTGCGTCGCGGCAATCAGATCATTGCCATGCACCAGCAAATCGCGCACCCAGGTGTGCGGCAGACCGTGTTGCAACGGCTGCCAGTTGTCGCCATCGTCGAACGAAACAAATACGCCATTCTCGGTGCCGGCATAAAGCAATCCCGCACGCACGGGATCAGCGCGCACGACACTGACAAACCGATTCAACGGCAACCCATGCGTGATCTCAGCCCAGGTTTTGCCATAGTCATGCGTGCGATAGACATGCGGAATAAAACTGTCTTCACGATGATCGTCCGCTGCGGCGTAAGCCGTGCCGGCCTGCAGCGCCGAAGCATTGATGCTGCTGACTTGCGCCCAGTTCGGCAAGTGCGGTGGTGTAATCGCGACCCACTGTTTGCCACCATCGCGGGTGAGTTGGATTCGGCCATCGTCGGTGCCGATCCAGATTTCATCGTTGTCGCGCGGCGATGGCGCAATCGTGTAGATCAAGCCGAAACCGCAGCGACGTGCATCCGGCAAATTCAGGTCGCCTTGCGCGCATTTTTTATCGCTGGTGGATTTCGCCGACAAATCCGGACTGATCGTTTGCCAATGACGGCCCTGATCGAGGCTGCGAAATAGCACCTGCGCGCCTTGATACAAGGCATATGGCGGTTTCGCCGAGAGCGCGATCGGCGTGATCCAGGTGTAGCGATATTTGACGTCGGTGGCGCGTTTGCCATAACTCGATACCGGCCACGGCGTGATGTTCTGGGTGACGCCAGTGCGCGCATCCCAGCGCGTCAAATGGCCGCCCAAACCGCTGCCATAGACGATGTTCGGATCGAGCGGATCGGGTAGATCGTAATCGCGCTCGTCGGCACCGACCGGATGCCAATCGCGAAAACTCAGCGCGCCATAATCACCGCGACTAGCAATCGCGACCGTGCCGCTGTCCTGCTGGCCCGAATAAACCCAGTAAGGAAAACGATTGTCAGCGGCAAGATGGTAAAACTGTCCAGTCGGCTGGTTGTACCAACTGCTCCAACTTTTGCCGCCGTTGATACTGACGACCGTGCCCTGATCACTGGCAGTGACGATGCGCTCGGGATGCTGCGGATTGATCCAGACGTAGTGGTAATCATCGCCCCCCGGTGCACCTTTGATGATCTCGAAAGTCTTGCCGCCATCGGTCGAGCGGCGAATCGATTGGCCGACCGCATACACGGTATCCGGAGCGTTCGGCGCAACCGTCAAACGCGACGAATACCAGCTCGCAAATGCTTTGCTCGGATTGATATATTGCCAGTTCGCACCGCCGTCGTCGGAACGATACAAGCCACCTTTTGCACCGCCATCCACCGATGCATAAATGCGCACGCCGCTGGCCGTGCGCGTGACCGCAAGGCCGATTCTGCCAAGCTTGCCATCCGGCCAATCGTGACCGCCAAGTCGTGTCCAGCTCAAGCCGCCGTCGCCGGATTTGTAGATGCCGCTGTGGCTGCCGCTGATCGGCGTGAAATAACTGAGCCATGGATAATTGCGCGCTTGCCAGGCTGAGGCGTAAATCGTTTTCGGATCCGCCGGATCGGCGGCCAGATCGACTACGCCAGTGTCGGCATCTATCGCGAGTGTGTGCTGCCAGGTTTTGCCGCCATCGCTGCTGCGATAAATTCCGCGTTCGGGATTCGGGCCGAAGATATGCCCGAGCGCGGCAACAACCACGACGTCGGGATTTTTAGGATCAACCAGAATGGCACCGATATGTCGTGTCGCTTCGAGACCGATATGCTGCCAGGTTTTGCCGCCATCGCCGGATTTGTACATGCCGTTGCCGGCAGCGATGTCGTAGCGCGGTTCAGGCTGACCGGTGCCGACATAGATTACTTGCGCATTCGACGGCGCGATGGCGAGCGCACCGATCGACGCATCCGTTTGCTCGTCGAAAATCGGCTGCCAGGTCTGGCCCGC
Organism: Pseudolysobacter sp.; assembly: GCA_043788685.1. Lineage (GTDB taxonomy): Bacteria > Pseudomonadota > Gammaproteobacteria > Xanthomonadales > Rhodanobacteraceae > Pseudolysobacter. The sequence goes on from JAYVTP010000192.1 coordinate 2,661, forward strand.
ATCCGTGGTTTTCCAGACTCCGCCATCGGCTGCACCGAACAAAAAAGTATCCGGTTGATCGGGAATACCAACCGCCATCGTGCTCCAGCCTGCGCGAAACGGGCCGGCCAGGCGCCACTGCAATCCCTCGAGCGCACCAGCTGGTGCAGGCTGTGCTTGGGCGAGCGTCGTCGCAAATATGAACAGCATAGCTGCCCAGCTTGACCGAAATACTTGGCGAACATGATATTGCGACATCGCAAACCCTCGTATGGAAACCTATCGGTAAACTGCGAGTTTACGCCGCTACAGCGCTGGATGAGACGTGCCGGAATGCATCGGGCGCTGCTGCGTCGATGACTATTCCGACCGTAGAGCCAATACTCACTGCAGACGCGGCGAATGCTTTTTTTTCATGACGTTGGATATCGCTGCATGCGATCTGGGCTACACGCGGCGCAGCAGAGCTTGGTCCTGCTTGCGCGAAGGCAGCGGCGTAATTCAGCTCTTGGCTTTTACGGTCTTGTGCGCTGGTGCAGCCCGGGCATGCGTGTGCTTGGTTGATGCAACGTGCTGCGTCGACCGGTTTGTCTTGGCGTGCGCCGCTGTTGTGCCACGATGGGTCGCTACGGCGGCGTGGTGTGTTGTGTTGGCAGTGTGGCTCGCACCGTGAGTGGTCGTGGTGTGCTTTTTTGCAACCGTGGTGTGCGGTGTTGTCTTGTGTGCCGCGGAGTGAGCGACAGGTGTTTTATGCGGCGGCGTAGCGGCAACGGCTTGGCCGAACGCGGCAAAGTTTGCGATGCCGGCCAATACGATTGCCTTGAATACTGCTTTCATTTTTTTCCTCGTTATCGTGATTTATTGATTCGTCCGTCTGCAACTTTTACTCGCGCGGCGCGAGCAGACCGCTGCCGCGTTTGCGCACAATCAACATTGCGATTTCCAGCGACTGTTCGTAATTCAAACGGGGATCGACGCTGGATTTGTACGCGCGCTCCAGATCCGTTTCCGTCAGATCGCGAGCGCCGCCCATGCATTCGGTAACGTTCTCGCCGGTCAATTCCAGATGCACGCCACCTAGGCGCGTGCCGGCAGCGGCGTGAATATCAAAGGCGTGATCAAGCTCGGCGCGAATGTTTTCGAAACGTCGAGTCTTGATGCCGTTGGCCAGCGATTCGCCATTGCCATGCATCGGATCGCTGATCCACAAAACCTTGCG